>JAHFUI010000004.1:26863-77306 GCA_023265175.1 Acidobacteriota bacterium | reverse complement strand
CCGTCCCCCTCAGGCGTAGCCACCACCCGTAGACCTGCCGCAGCGGGCCCGTGATCCGCCAGCTCTTCGATGTCCTGAGAGCCAGCGCCTCGGCTGAGGCGACGCGCAAGGAGATCTCGAGATCGGCGACGCGCTTCGCGGTGAGTGCCGCGAGCGTCTCAGCTTCGCCCGCCGCGGCGGACGATGCCAGCCGCGCCTGGAGCGTCGCCAGTTCCTCCCGTCGAAGCGTGACGGCGGGCTCCAGATCAGAGGCGATATGCCGTTCGAGCTCGTCATTTCGTCGCAGCAACACCGCCGTGTCGGCATCCTGATGGAGCAGCACGTCGATCAGGTGTTGCTGGTAGGAATCACGGTGCTTGGCGAGGCGATAGCGGGCAAGAGGCATGTGTCCTGGACCGTACCAGCAGACGGTGCTCATCGAGCCCGCGCGGCGCCGATAGTTGAACAGCATCTCGGGGAGAATCACGCCTCGATGTCCTCGCTCCACGAGAGTCAGCCACAGATCCCAGTCCTCATCGCCCTGCACCGGCATCGCCGTGTCGTATCCGCCGGCGGCCACGACCGCTTCGCGCCGCACGAGCGCCGCGGTGAGCACGGTGTCCTCCCAGAGCAGCGTCGGCAGATCGCACCGCTCAGGTTTCCATTCCCACTCCTCGTCGCCAAACGTCCGGAGCCACGACGAGACAAATGTGACCGAGGGGTCGCTCTCGAGCACGCGGACCGCTTTCGCCAGGTATGAAGGCTCGAGACGATCGTCTGCATCGAGCGCGCACAGGTACTCGCCCGCAGCCTTGTCGACGCCGAGGTTCCTCGCGGCGGCAAGCCCGCCATGTGCCGTGTGAATCACGCGGGTCCTGGGCCGCCGGTAGTCCGCGAGCAGATCGCGCGTCGTCGCGTCTGTCGAGCCGTCATCCACGATGAGGATCTCGAAGTCCTGGTAGGTCTGCGATAGCACGCTCTCGACTGCCGCGTCGAGGTGCTCGCCAAGGTTGTAACAGGGGATGATGACTGAGACCCGCGGCGTCTCGGCGCTGCTCACGCGATCACCAGCCCTTGAGGATCCGATACGCCGCCCGGGCGGGTGCGGTCCAGCGCCAGCTCAACGAGCGATGGCATTCGTCCAGCAGCCGCGTCCGCTCCTCGAACGACTGCCGCCAGTCGTTAATCTCGACGAGGCGCACATCCAACCCGCGCCTCAACTCATCGACGTCATGAGCGCGTCGCTCGATTTCGCCTCGAAGCGTGGCGACCTCGGCGATATGAGCATCGAGCTCCCGTCGTGTCTGCGCGAGCTGATGATCACGGCGCTTGATCTCCTGACCTCGGACGGCAAGCTCGCGATCGCGGGCGGCAAGCTCCTGACCGCGGGCGGCCAGCTCCTGATCGCGGACAGCGAGCTCCTGGCTGCGCACGCGGAGACCCTCGGCCGTCACGTCGAGCTGACGGCAGAGCGTCGCGACTTCAGACCGCGCCGCGCCGAGCGCCTCTTCGAGCTCCTCGACGCCGCGGTGCCGAAGCGTCAGCGCCAGCCTCACGGCATCTGGATCGTACGATGTGAGCGTCGAGGCATCACGGATGAAAGACGCACCCGGACGCACCTCGTCGTACTGCACGTGCCAGCCTCGGGCGCGCTCTCGATCGAGGAACCGGCGTTGCCGCTCCTCGAAGACCTTACGCTCGCCGTGCGCCTGACCGCGGATGGGATAGTGGCGGAGGAGGAAGCGGAGCGGAAAGATCGAGCGGCCCTGAAACCGCGCGTCGTGGCCTCCGCTCGACGCCAGGTCGACCGGATCGTCCGTCTTCTTCCAGCAGCGGATCTGCAGACAATCGTAGGGCGCCCGCACTGAATAGAAGGTCAACGCCTTGCGGACGTCGTCGCCGGCGCGAAATCGATCGTCCACGGGCCAGAAATCGAGGCTCGTGAAATCGATCGCGTTGAACCCGAGCGCGTCAACGCGCCGGATGGCGTCGCGCAACGAAAGATGCGGCCATGGGCTTTCGCGGAATTCGTCGGCGTCGTGGTGAATGAGCCAGTCCGCGTCGAGCTCCGCGGCGAGCTGCGCCTTCCTGAGAAGGATGCGCTCCCACTCGAAGGCAGCCGGCACCGTGTCCTTGATCGTGTCCGAAAGCCGTTCGATGCCGACGACGCCGTGGCCGAGGTGCCGCCCGACGATGGCGGCGGTGCCGTCAGTGGAACTGTCGTCCAGGAAGTAGACGCGGATGCCTTGATCGATCAGGTCGGCGACGACATGTTCGATGACATCCGCCTCGTTGCGCGCGGCGATGATCGCGACAACGGAGAAATCCGAAGACATGGCCGAGCATTGTAACGAAGCTTCGCTTGAACGACTATCGCCTGAAGGCGATAGACCCCTGGCGCGACTGAAAGTCGCAGCCGCCGCAGTTGCGATAGTCGTTCATGGAAACACGACCGTGGTCCCAACCTTCGTGACTAGTTTCGCTTCCAGGTGAAGCTGCCCATCATCGGATGACCCGCAACGTAGAAGTCGCGGGACAGGCGGCGATCGTAATGGATGCTCGCGTTGCCGGCGTTCGAGATCGTCTTGGCCATGATTGATCCGTACAAATCCTGGGTGCCCTGCAGCTCGAAGTTCGCGTTGGGCGCGTAGATCGTCGCGGCCGACTGGCTGTTTCCGCCCTGCATGTTGATCGTCTTCGTCCCGCCGTAGACGATTTGCAGGCTCGACGCGTCGTAGGTCGTCGTGGCGGCATTCTGCTTCCACGCCATTGTGGAGAGGTCGAAGGGTACCTCCATCTCGGTGTTGTTCGCGTTCATTCCAGCGATCTTCAGAATGACCGATTCGTTGTTGACGCCCGTGGTATTGGCATTGATTTCTACCGTGCCGCTGCCGGCCAGGCTGTTGATGTTGACGCTCTGGCCCGGCGTGTTGGCGCCTGTGAATTGCAGCGTATAGCCTGACGCGATCGTGACGCTCGGCAGCGTGACGTCCGCTCCATGGCCGTCGACGATGAGGGTCGTCCCGCTCGAGCTGCAGTTGACGCCAAACGTCAGCCCGAGAGCGGTGCACGCCACCGAAGGGACCGCCATCGACGCGGCATCGATGGAGACCGCGGTCGTCGGCGGGACGGTCGAAAATACGGGCAAGGGGAACGACACTTCGGTTGGCAGCTGCACCATGCTGCCCTCCACCGTCGCGCTGCCTCCTTCCGTCAAGCCGGTGACCGCGCCCGTGACGCAGCCGCCCACGCCGGTGCGCGGCGTGTACAAGTTGCCCTGCACGTCGACGCTGCCCCAGATATGCAGGTTGCCGTTGGTGCCGACGTCGCCGCCGCTGCTCTCGGTGCTGTTGCCCGCGCCGGTCGGAGGACCCACGCTCGAATCGTAGCTGTCGACCGTGACGTTGCCATGGAACTGGATGGCGTTGCACTGATTGGACGTCGCAAACGCGGCGTATGAGTTGGCGGACACCTTCGGCGTCTCGATCGTCGCCACAACCTCCACCGTCGCCTTGGGCGACGTGGTGAGGCCGCCATCCGCAGTGATCTCCCAGGTCTGCACGACGTCCTGCGTGCCGCCGTAGGCGTCGAATCTCTGCATGGAGATGAGGGTCGCGTACGTCCTATAAGTGAGCGTCGTGTTGCCGGCCGCCAGCGTGCCTTGCGCGGCGGCGCTGAACGCGGTTTGCGCCGCCGCATACGGATAGTTGGACGCCTTGGAGCTCGCAGACAGCACGACCGGCTGCCCGTTCGCCACAGAGGTCACGGGCGAGACCGACGTGTTGTAGTTGGTCAGCGGATCGTTGGCCGTGCCGGGCACCTGGTATTGCGCCGAATCGAGCAGGAAGTTGGACGCTTTCTGGATGCCCGCCTCGGCCGAATAGCGGGCCTGCGACATCATCCGGTAGTTCATGCTCGCGTACGTTTCCGTCTGCGACAGGAACATCAGCGACGCGCCCAGCACCGATAGCGCCGACATGAGGAACAGCGCGAGGACGAGGGCGATTCCGCGTTCGTGGTGTGTCTGCATAAGCAGGTTGTCTCACAAGCAATCAGGGCAGCAGTGCCGTGACGGTTCCCGGCGTCGATTGGATGCGCTCCGTGTAGCCGATGCTCGCCAGCTCCCAGGCGCTGAAGACATTTCGCGGCGACACGTTCAGGAGCGCCTTGGTTTCGGTCTGGAATTGATGCGTCACCGGATCGGCCTGCTGCGTCCACACGGTCAGGGTCACCGCGACGTCCAGGACGAAGGTAAAGGGCGCGCCCTGCACGATCATGGGCGGATTCGGATTCATTTGATACTGGAAACAGGGTCGTGCGACGCCGCCGGCGTCCGGCGGGTTCGGATGGACGTTGCTCAACAGGATCATCGAGCTCGTGAGCACCGGCTTGTTGATAGCGAGCGTGTTGAACGGCATCACGTTTCGGTACAGATTGAAGGAGCCTGCGGTGCCGGGATCGCCGTTATCGCAGTAATACTCGATGTACACCATGTTGCCGTCGCCGTTGATGTCGCCGTACAGCTTCAGCTTGTTCGCGGTCGATCCGTTCGGGAGCGTGCTCGGGGGGTTCGGAGGCACGATCCCCGTGGCGAAGGCACCCATGACGGTCACCGGCGCGCCCACCCCTTGCACGCCGGCCACATGCGAGTGCCAGAAGCATCCGGTCACGGTGCTCGCCGCGGTGTCCAGGGCGGAAATGCGGACCGTCTCGCTGTTGTCGCCGTCGAGGAAGGTCAGGCTGGTTCCGGTGTTCGTCGCCGCGTCGAACCACATGCCGGTGACGGAGCTGAGCGTCGGCTGGGCCACGACGCACGCCGTCGGATTCGCCGGCACGACGACTGCGTTGCCGCTGACCCACACTGCGCCCGGCAACGTGATCCGCCCGGCCTGCCCCACTTCCTGCTGCAGCAGCTCGGTCGCGCCGCGGACGCCGCTGTGCATTTCCGTGCGGTTCCAGATCGTCTGCTGGTGACTCGTCATCTGCATGAGCGCGCTCGTGACGATGCTCGACACGACCAGCAGGAGCCCGGTGGCAATCAGCATCTCGGCGAGGGAAAAACCCGATTCGGAGCGGATCCTGCCGGCCATCAGAATTGAGACGCTTTCAGCGCGACGACGGTCGATTTCGGCAGCAGGAATCCTCCCACCGCCGAACGCACGGTGACCGTGACGGAAATCTGTTTGATGCCGACGGGCGGGCTGTTCGTGCACGCTGCTGCGGCGCACGTGATCTCCCACACCCGCTCGTAGAACCAGGACGTGGGGGCCGTCGTGCCGCCTCCGAGAAGACTCCCGTCGTTGCCCAGCCAATCGACGTAGAGATTCACAGGCGCAGCCGTATTCGAGCTCCCACCGACCGCGAGGCCGGATCCTCCACCGGCGGTCGCGGGAAACACGACGGTGTCGCTGGTCGCGTCTGTATACGCCAGCGCGAGCAGCTGCTCCATCTTGTCCTGCGCGTATTCGGTGGTTCTCGGAGCCAGGTGTCCTTGATTCTCCGTGTGCATCGTCGCGATCGAGCCCATGGACATGAGCCCGGCCAGCGTCACCAGGAGGATTCCCGAAGCAAACGCGGTCTCGACGAGGGTCGTCCCCTGCTCGTCCCGAATCCGCCGCCGGAGGGCCGCGCGCATCGAGGCGCTCACTGCAGCCCCCACGACGGCGTGGCGTTCGGCAGGGTTCGCCAGGTGCGGACCATGCCGGTGGCGGAGACCGTGGTTCCGTACACGGCCGAGCCGTCCGTGACATACAGGGCGTCGACGATCGGCGCTCCGCTCGAATCCACGGGCGCACCGCGTGAGTTGAAGATGATGCAGGCGCTGTTCACCACGTCGACGCCCGTGTCGCTCTTGCACAGCGGCGCCTGCCCGATCGTGCCTTGCGTGTTTGGCGGCGCCGTGGTGACGACGCCGTAACTGAACGATACGCTCGTCGACAGCTGCGACGTCCCGCCGTCGGCATGCCAGCAGCAGATCGCGCTGGTGTTGTCGAAGGTCTCCAGGTGGTAGGTCTTCTCGCTCAAATCGACGAAGAGGCGCACCTTGCCGAAGACCGACGCCGCACGCATCTTCGACAGCGCGACGGAGTTGGACAGCGCTCGGGCGTCGCCGCTCAAGCGAAAGAACCCAAGCGCGTTGCCCGACATCGGGATCGCGATGGCGGCGATGATGACGCTCAGCGCCATCACAATCATGACTTCCAACAGCGTGAAGCCCTTCGTGCTTCCCATTCTCATGTCGTTCGAGTTCACCTTCGGTGCGCAAAGACGATGCCGTGGGAAATGTGACGATAACACATTGCGATCACGGCACTTATCGCTAATTTCATTTCTCGCCGGCATTCCGTCGCCGTACTGAAACTGATATATCGGTTACAGTTCAGTGATCACACATGCTTGACCGCGCCGTCCTATTGTGTCCTACAACGCACGTCCGCCGTGTGACCACCGCGCCTACCGCCAGGGTCATGGCTGCTGAACCATTCGTGATGGTTTATAGTTTACCGTCTCTGCTTGGTCGCGGCCTTTCACCAGCGACCGAATTTTCACCCACGTTGACTAATGCGGCGGACGGAGGAACGCAATGAACCGCGGGAAGCTCATTGTGTTGACGGCACCACTCACCGAATCGATCGATCACGCCGGGTACTTCATCCAAATGAGCATGGCGTCGCTGCCCATGTGGCTCGAAGGGATCCTGAACAAGAAGTACCCGAAGTGGCGTGACGTCGAGCGCAACCCGGACCAGTCGGCGCGTTACATGCCGGCGGGGCTTCGTGTGCTCGAAGCCGCGCTGCTGCGCGAGTACGACGCCGGCGACATCGTCGCCTGCTATCCCGACGATCTGGACAAGTTCATTGGCCCGGACACGCGCGTCGTGGGGGTATCCACGCACAATCCCCTGGGCGCCACGTTCGCCGCGGGCGTGTACACGTCGATCTTCGGATCCGCGAAGCAGCCGATCAACTCTCACTACACGCGCGAGATGTTCGATCGCGTGAAGGCGAGTCCATTCCGCCAGAACTTCAAGGTCATCGTCGGCGGACCCGGCGGATGGCAGATCGCGCAGACCGACACCTGGGAAGAATTGGGCGTCGACTGCATCGTCGAAGGACGCGCGGAGTCGACCGCGACGATGGATCTCTTCGCCAAGGCGATTCGGGGCGAGGCGGTGCCGCACCAGATCGACGTCGGCCATCCGCGCGAGCGCGACGAGATTCTCATCCCCGACAAACGGACGACCTTCGGCGTCGTCGAGATGACGACCGGCTGCGGCCGGCGGTGCCAGTTCTGTCTGCCGGATTTGAATCCGCAGCTCGACGTGCCCAAACACCGCATGATGCAGGCGGTCCACGCCAACGTTCGCGACGGCAATAATCAGATCTCACTCGCCACCGAGGACATGTTCATCTGGGGCCAGATCCAGACCGACACGCCCTTTTACTTCCCGAACCGCGAAGCGTTGCTCGATCTGTATTCAGACGTGGTGAATACGCCGGGCGTCAAACACCATGTCCTGAGCCACGCCACCATCGCCCCGGCGGTCGTGGATCCGATCCTCATCAAGAAGCTGTCGGATCTGTGCCTGGACAAGAGCCCCATCAAGCTGCCGCTGCTCAGCACGCATCCGGAGAAGCGCGCGCTCGTGCCGTTGATTGGCCTCGAAACAGGATCGGTGCGCACGGCAAAGCAGATCATGCCGAGCAAGGGCGTCCCCTTCTCGATCGAGGACTGGCCGAGCGTCGTCGTGAGGGGCCTCGAGGTCCTCAACGAGAACAACTGGTTCCCCGCCATGACGCTCATCGTCGGCAATCCCGGCGAAACCGATGAGGACGTCAAGGCGACGATCGACTTGATCTACGAAGTCGAGCGCCGCGGACTGTTCGCGTTCTTCATCCCGTCGATCTTCACCCCGCTCCACGACACGCGCATGGAGCAGAAGAAAGGCGTGACCGAAACGAAGCAGCTCACGCCGCTGCAGTGGCAGCTGATGATGAAGTGCTGGAAGATGAACCTGCGGCCGGGCCAAATGAGCTGGTGGGGGCCGATGGTCTGGCGCCTCGGCGCGCTCGGGCTGTGGGGTTACAAGCTGCGGAAGCTCAACGGGCCGAATTTCACCTGGCCGATGCTGATGTTCGCGAGCGCGATGCCCGAATCACTCCTCGGCACGCTTGGCAGGATTCACATCGGCAGGCCGCTTCCGATCAGGACGCGCAAGGAACTGCTCGCCACCATCAAGCCGCATCAGTGGCAATACCTGCGCGAAGACAACGGCGATGTCCCCGAAGGCGGACCGGCGCCGAAGCCACAGCGCGTCATCATGGCTCAGGCGGTATAGACATTTTGCATTGAGCATTTTGCATTTTGCATTTTAGGCCGTTCGCATTGCGGATATAGTCGCAAGATGTCCGCACGGGTGCCTGCGACGATTGTCACAGTGCTCGTGGTGTCGGTGGTGACGCTCGCCGGTCAAAGCGCGCCGGCCGTGGACGCCATCCTCGCGCGCGCAGGACGCTACGTCGCGCAGTTCATCGACCGCTTCTCGAACGTCGTCGCCGAGGAACGGTACCTGCAGGAGACATTGGGCAACCTGCCGGCGTTCGCCCTCGGCGGCCGCGGCGGCATCCAACAAATGGGACCGGCCTCGCGCCGCCGGGAGCTCAAGTCGGACTTTCTGCTCGTGAAGATCGGCCCGGCCGACTGGCTCCCGTTCCGCGACGTGTTCGAAGTGGACGGCACGCCGGTGCGCGATCGCGAGCAGCGCCTCGCGAAGCTCTTTCTGAAATCGAAGGCGACCGAGTCGGAGCTGGCGCAGGCGTTGGACATCACCAACGAAAGCGCGCGGTACAACATCGGCGCGATGCAGCGCACGATCAATACGCCGATCCTCGCGCTGATGTTCCTTCAATTCGACACCCAGAGCCATTTCCGCCTCACGCTCGGCAAACGCGATCCAAGTGCCGGCGACGATGCATGGATCGTCGACTACAAGGAAGTGGCGCGGCCGACTCTGGTTCGCGGCCTGGCCAACTCGGACGTCCCGGCGTCGGGCCGCTTCTGGATCGATGCAGCAACCGGCCGCGTCGTGAAGGCCGAGCTCGTGCTGGACACGCGAGGGATTCGGGCGCGCGTCACCACCACGTTCCGCCTCGACGAGCGCTTTCAGATCGACGTGCCCGTCGAGATGCGCGAGCAGTACTTCCTCGATCGCGGCCAGGTGAGCGGCATCGCCAGCTACGGCCGCTTCCGGCGGTTCGATGTCAACGCGGACGAGAGCTTTCACAATCCCACAGCGCAGACGATCACGGACAAGCGGACCGGCATCGTCTTGACCGAGATCCCGTCCGGCCGCTTCACGATGGGAAGCGCCGCGCCGGAGATCGGCCGGCACTCCGACGAGACGATCCACGACGTGACGATCAATCGTGGGTTCTTCCTGGCCCAGCACGAAGTCACGCACCAGGAGTGGCGCGCGGTGATGAACACGAACCCCAGCCGGTTTGCCGATTGCGGACCGCGCTGTCCGGTCGAGAGCGTCACCTTCGCCGAGGTCCAGAAATTTGTCGCGGCATTGAACGCGCCGGCCGACACCGAGGTGGTGTTCCGTCTGCCGACCGAGGCCGAGTGGGAATACGCGTGCCGAGCGGGCACGGCCGGCCCGTTCGCGACGGGCGACACGTTGACCACCGCGCAGGCCAACTACAACGGCAAGGCGCGGTACGGCAACGCGGCGCCCGGCCTGTTCCGCGAACGGCCGACGCGGGCCGGCGGATTTCCTCCGAACGCCTGGGGCCTCGCCGACATGCACGGCAATGTCTGGGAGTGGACCGCGGACTGGTACGGCGCGTACCCGTCAGGCGACGTCGTCGATCCGGTTGGAGCGGCGGGCGACAAGCGCGTGATTCGCGGTGGAAGCTGGCAGGCCGATGCGGCAAGCGCCCGCTGCGCGGCGCGATCGGCCCGCGAACCCAACAGCCGCGACTCCGCTGTCGGCTTTCGGATCGCCGCCGATCGAAAAACACGACAAGAGTAAACCGCAGAGGACGCAGAGTACGCTGAGTCTGGCTGTGATTCATACCTTATTTCTTGACCTTGGTGTCCTTTTTGTCCTTTGTGGTAACTCGGCGTTCGAGCACACGCCCACTGCGGCCCCGGCGGTTTCCATCACGGTCGCGGCGCGCTCGATCCAACCCGGCGAACTGGTCGTCCTGACGATCGATACCGCGGTGCGCGCGGACGGCCTGGGCGTTCGGGCGTTCAACCGCGACATGCCGGCCGTCCGCGTCGGTCCCCTGCAATGGCGTGCCCTCATCGGCATCGATCTCGGGGCGGCGGCGGGTCGCTATCGCATCTTCGTCGACGCCCGGTCCGGTTCGCACACCACGCACGCTTCACAGGAGCTGGTCGTCCTCGCGCGCCGGTTCCCGACGCGAACGCTGCAGGTCGACTCAGCCTTCGTGAATCCTCCCGCAAACGTCGCGAAACGGATTGCCCGCGAAGCGCGCGAGATGCGGCAGCTATGGGAACAGTCGGGGCCGGGACCGCACTGGTCTGAACCCTTCGTCCGTCCGGTACCGGATCCATCGAACAGCGCGTTCGGCACGCGCAGCATCTACAACGGCCAACCTCGGAGTCAGCACGGCGGCGCTGATTTTCTGAGCCCGACGGGAACGCCGGTGAAAGCGCCGAACGCCGCGCGCGTTCTGCTCGCGCGCGAGCTGTACTTTCTGGGAAACACCGTCGTGCTCGATCACGGGCAGGGACTCTTCTCGATCCTCGCGCATTTATCCGTTCTCGAGGTGAGGCAAGGGGACACTGTCACGGCCGGTCAGGTCGTCGGCCAGGTCGGCGCCACGGGCCGCGTGAGCGGCCCGCATCTTCACTGGGCCGTGCGGGTCGGAGGCTCACGCGTCGATCCGTTGTCGCTGCTCGCGCTTCTCGGACGGCACTGATCCTCTCTTGTGGTGAATTCTCATGGACGGACCGCCCGCGAATCGAGCGCGTCCCAGCGGGCGTACGCAACCGCGAGCTCGCTGCGCACCTCCTCCAACCGTACGAGCGTTCGCCTGATGGTGTCGGCCGGTTCTTTGTAGAACTCCGGATCGGCGAAGGCCGCGTCCAGCCGCCGCTCTTCGGCCTCGAGCGCCTCGATGCGCGACGGCAGTTGCTCGAGCTCTCGCTGTTCCTTGAAGGACAACTTCTTTTTCGATGGGTCGGTCGTCCCGAGCTCGGTCGACGGACGCCTGACATCGGTACGAGTGGACCTGGCGGGTGCATCCACGGCGCGCTGCCGCAGCCAGTCTTCGTAGCCGCCCACGTATTCCTGGATGCGGCCCTCACCCTCGAACACGAGCGTGCTGGTGACGATGTTGTCGAGGAAGACCCGATCGTGGCTCACGAGGAGCAGCGTGCCCGACCACTCGGCGAGCTGGAATTCGAGCAGCTCCAGCGTCTCCAGATCGAGATCGTTGGTCGGCTCGTCGAGCACGAGCAGGTTCGCCGGACGTGTGAAGAGCCGCGCGAGCAACAGACGGTTGCGTTCGCCGCCGGACAACGCCTTGACCGGCGAGCGTGCGCGTTCCGCCGGAAACAGAAAATCGCGCAGGTACCCGTGCACGTGGCGCGGCTGTCCGTCGACGATGACCGTCTCGTTACCGTCGCCGATCGTGTCGAAGACCGTCCGCTCGGGATCGAGCTGCTCGCGCTGCTGATCGTAGTACGCAATCTGGACGTTGGCGCCGCAACGAACGGTGCCGGCATCCGGCTCGAGCGCGCCAAGGAGCAGGCGCAGCAGGGTCGTCTTGCCCGTTCCGTTCGGACCGATCAGACCGATGCGATCGCCGCGCATGACGCGCGTGCTGAAGTTGCGTACGACGACCTTGTCGCCGAACGCCTTGCTGACGCCTTCCGCCTCGATCACGAGCTGTCCCGACTGATCGCCTCGGTCCATCTGCAGGCGGACCGTTCCCGCGCCCCCGCGGCGCGCCGCGCGTTCCTCGCGCATCGCCATCAGCGCGCGGACGCGGCCTTCGTTTCGCGTGCGCCGAGCCTTCACCCCCTGTCGCAGCCACGCTTCCTCCTCGGCAAGCCGTTTGTCGAATTTCGCCTGTTGGATCGCGTCGGTCGCCAGCCAGGCTTCCTTCTTGCGGAGGAACGCGGCGTAGTCGCCAGGCCACGACATGAGGCGCCCGCGATCGAGCTCGACGATTCGCGTGGCGATCTGCTGGAGAAACGCGCGATCGTGCGTGACGAAGATCACCGCACCCGGGTAATCGACGAGAAATTCTTCGAGCCAGGTGATGGCGGCGATGTCGAGATGATTCGTCGGCTCGTCGAGCAGCAGCAGGTCCGGCTGGGACACGAGCGCGCGCGCCAGCAGTACGCGGCGTTTCTCCCCGCCCGAGAGCGTATCGACGATCGGATCGGGCGACAGCTCGAGGTGCGACAGCACGCGGTCGACCCGCCAGTGCTGCTCCTCGTCGTTGACGCCGTCGGCGACGACGTCGAACACGGAGCGATCGGCCGAGAGCGGCACGTCCTGCTCGAGGCGCGCGATCCGCACGCCCGGTTGACGCCAGATCGAACCGGTGTCGGGCGGCAGGTCGCCGTGGATGATGCGCAGGAGCGTGGACTTCCCGCTGCCGTTTCTCCCGATCAGCGACACCCGCTCGCGCGCGTCGACCTGCAGCCCGATATCATTCAGTAACGGGAGGTGTCCGTACGCGATGGACACATGATCGAGGACAACGACCGGCACCTTACGACCGTACCACGAACGGGCCGCTTGGTTCCTTCACAGCGGCGCTTCGTAGTGACATCAGTTGGTTCGCGCGAGAAGCGCGTGGCCCTGATGCACATGACGCAACCGAGGCGCCTCGATCGCGATAGAGAGCCGGCGGGATGCCTCGTCGCAGCCGACCTTGAAGGCTGGCCGTCGCGATCGCACGACCCCGTGGCCGCAGCGTCTCACGCGACGGTCACGGCGATCCGTGCGATGACCGTGTATGTCACCCCGCCGCGAGCCCGCGTAGGTGCCCGTCCTTCGCACAACCCCTTGACCGTCGCGAGCGCGGACGGGTACGACGCGTCTTGCCACGGGGTCCGGCCTGCCGACCAGGGTGGCAGCGACGAGGGATCCCGGCGGCTGTCGCGCGGCGGCCTGTCGATGCGGCTTCAGAGTAACCCATTGCCCGGCGCTTCACCGATCCATGCGAAAATCTCCCATCCACATGTCCGCTGCTCGGATTGCCCTGGTAGTCGCCCCCCTCGTCGCTTCCCTTGCGGCTCAGCAGCCGGCGCGGTATCAGGAACGCGATTTCCTGACGCGCATCCGGCGGCTGACCGTCGAGGGACGCCGCGCGGGGGAAGGGTATTGGTCACCCGATGGGAAGCGGCTGGTCTTTCAAAGCGAGCGCGAGCCCGGCAACCCGTTCTACCAGATCTACACGCTCGATCTCGGCACCGGCGACGCCAAACGCATTTCCCCCGGCACCGGCAAGACGACGTGCGCGTTCTTCCGTCCGGGGACGGACGAGATTCTCTTCGCCTCGACGCATGCGGATCCGAAGTCGAAGGAGTGGCAGGACGAGGAGCTCGCGTTCCGGGCATCGGGCAAGGAGCGGCGCTACTCGTGGGATTACGACCCCGAGATGGACATCTACGCGTACAGCGAAAAGACCGGTGCGTTGAAGCGGCTCACGACCGCGCGCGGCTACGACGCCGAGGGCAGCTACTCGCCTGACGGCCAGTGGATCATTTTTTCGTCGATGCGCGACGCCTACGGCCGGACGTTGAGCGAGCGCGAGCAGAAGATGCTCGAGGAGAACCCGAGCTACTTCGCCGACATCTACATCATGCGCGCCGACGGATCCGGACAGAAGCGGCTCACCAACGTCCCCGGCTATGACGGCGGCCCCTTCTTCACCCACGACGGCTCGCGCATCGTCTGGCGGCGATTCGACGAGCAGGGGTTGATCGCCGATGTGTGGACGATGAAGCCGGACGGCACCGATCAGAAACAGATCACCGATTTCGGTTCGATGAGCTGGGCGCCGTACGAACATCCGTCCGGCCGCTATTTTGTCTTCTCGTCGAACAAGCTTGGCTTCGAGAATTTCGAGCTGTTCATAGTCGATACGCAGGGAACCAAAGAGCCGGTGCGTGTCACGTACTCGGATGGTTTCGACGGGCTGCCGGTGCCGTCGCCGGACGGAAGCATGCTCGCGTGGACGTCGAGCCGCTCGGGTGGGTCGGCCGGCCAGTTGTTTCTGGCGCAGTGGAATCATGAGAAGGCGCTCGACGCCATCCGGCAGGCGCCGCCGCGGAACGTGAAGGGCAAGTCATGACGCGTCGCCTGTATCTCGTCGCGCTCGCCGTCGCCGCGATGTCGGGACGGCCTGAAGGCCGTCCCCTACCGATTCAGGTAGGCCTGATTCGGATCGGGCAGGCCCTGATCCCGGTAGGGCACGCCTTTCACGGCGTGCCGGCTGGCGCGACGTCGCGCACGCGACAGCACGTCGAAGCGTTGGCGTCCGAGAAGTTCGACGGCCGGCTGACCGGATCCGCGGGCGAGCGCCTCGCCGCCGATTACATCGTGGCCGAGCTCCAGAAGATTGGGGCGAAGCCGCTGCCCGGCCAGGCGGATTACCGCGTGCCGTTCGAGTTCACGGCTGGCAGCCGCGACGGCGGATCGACACTGTCGGTGTCTTTCGCGGGGACCGGCGTGAACCGCGCCGGCGCCAGTCGGACCTTCGATGCACGCCGCGAGGTCCAGGCCCTGTCGTTCTCCGACAACGGCGAGGTGAAGGGGCCGCTCGTGTTCGCCGGCTACGGCATCGTCGTCCCGGAGGCGCAGGACTTCGGATACGACAGTTACGCGACCCTCGACGTGAAGGACAAAGTCGTGCTCGTGCTGCGGTATTTTCCCGAGGACGCGGAGCAGAAAACGAAGGCGATCCTCGCACGGTACTCTGATCTTCGCTACAAGGCGCAGGCAGCGCGGCAGCGCGGCGCAAAAGCGATCCTGGTCGTGACCGGCCCGCGATCGCCAAACGGGGGTGAGACCGTTCCCATGAGCTTCGATACCGCGCTTGCCGGCTCCGGCCTCGCCGCGGCCAGCATCAGCGGCAACGTTGCGACGTCGATCTTCAGTGCTATCCCTGACAAGACTCTTGAAGCCGTGCAGCAGTCACTCGACACCGCAAATCCACATGTTGCGGGCTTCGAGATTCCGGGTCTGACCATCACGCTTCACACCATCGTGGTGCGTGAAAAGCAGGAAGGTCACAACATCCTCGCGGTCCTGCCGGCAACCACGCCGCCGACCGGGATCAGCAGGCCGTGGGTGGCGGTTGGCGCGCACTACGATCATCTTGGACACGGGAACAACGGCAGCTCGCTCGCGCGCAAGGAAGAAGCCGGACGCATCCACTTCGGCGCAGACGACAACGCATCAGGCACAGCAGCCGTTCTGGCGATCGGCGAAGCGCTCGCCAAACAGTCTCGCCGGCGCAATGTGCTGCTGGGTCTCTGGTCGGGCGAGGAGATCGGGCTGATCGGGTCGGCCGCCTTCGCCGCGCGGCCGCTCGTGCCGCTCGATCAGATCGCCGCCTACCTGAATTTCGACATGGTCGGCCGCATGCAGGACAACAAGCTCGGCGTGCAGGCGATCGGGACGTCGCCGGCGTGGCCGAAGATCCTCGAGCAGGCGAACGTCGCGGCCGGATTCGATCTGAAAACGCAACAGGACCCCTATCAGCCGACCGACGTGGCCACGTTCAATCAGGCGGGCGTGCCCTGCCTGACCTTCTCCACCGGCAACCACGCCGATTATCACCGGCCAACCGACACGGCTGACAAGATCGACTACGAGGATCTCGATCGCGTCGTCGGCTTTGCGGTAACCCTCGCGCGGCGCCTCGAGGACCTCGACGAGCTGCCGGCGTTCACCAAGGTGAACGAGTCGACGCAAGGTGCTTCGCGTGCCGGCGTGCGCGTGTTCACCGGTACGATTCCAGACTACACGTCCGAGGCCAAAGGGCTGTTGCTCGGCGGCGTGATCGGCGGCGGGCCCGCGGAAGAGGCGGGGCTGCAGAAAGGCGACGTGATCGTGGAGATTGCGGGCCAATCGATCACGAACATCTACGACTACACCTACGCGCTCGAGCTCCTCAAGATCGGCCAGCCGGTGAAGGTCGTCTACGTGCGCGGCGGCAAACGGATCGAGACGATGCTCACACCGTCCGCGCGCAAGTAACACGAATGCCGTCCGACCACACGATTCCTCGCGCCGAACGCATCACCGTAAAGCGGTACGCCTCGGCCGCGGAAGCCGACCGCCACGACCTCGAGTATTGGATGCAGATGCCGGATGCGGAGCGCGTCCTTCAAGTGTGGCGGCTGAGCCAGGACCTTGGCGGCTGCGCGGCGGCTTCCCCGATGAACCCGGACTTTGCCGATCTGTTGCGAGCGTTCGTCACCGCTGACGTCCGCTTTCTCATTACTTCCTCACTTCCTCACTTCCTCACTTCCTCACTTCCTCACTTCCTCCCTTGCGCCGGCCCCGTCAGCCTCATCCGCGCATCGTGCGGTAGAACGTGATCAGATCCATCCCCTGCGGCGGCGGCGCACCAAGCTGCCTCAGCATCGTCGTCACCTGACCGCGGTGATACGACGCGTGGTTTACAACGTGCTGCAGCATGTGCCAGAACACCGACCGCCGTGCATCGCCGTTGATCATGGTGTATTCGATTACACGCTCGAGCCCCTGCGCACCCATGCGGTCAAGGACCGCGCGCACGTTTCCTTCGAGCTCCGTCCACTTCGCCCGAAGCGTGGGAACGTCTGGGAACGTGTCAGCCGGCGGCAGCGCGGTCGGCGACTGCCCGTTCCACCGTGAGCACCACGCCCATTCGGCGGCGTAGGTGTGCGCGAGGGTGTCGCGCACGGAGCGAAAGCTGCTTCCGAGATCGCGCGTCAATTGATCCGGCGTCAGCTTCTCGGTCGCCTCGAGCACCCGGTCGCGCGCCCAGTAGTGATAGTCCAGCAACGCGCGCAGCTCCTCCAGATTCATTCAGACCTCCTTCGCACCCGACGCAGCTGAACCACTTGACCATGGCAACAGGTTCTTCACGACGAACAGTAGGTTGGCGGGCCGTTCCGCCAGACGCCGCATGTACCACGGGAACCAGTATTCGCCGTAGGAAATCAACACGCGAAGCCGACGGCCGGACACCACCAGCCGCTGTTGCAACGGCTCTTGGATCCCGTAGAGCATCGCGTACTCGTAGGCCGACCGAGGCGTGCGCTGCGCTTTGATGTACGCCGCCAATCTGTCGATGAGCCGCGCATCGTGCGTCGCGATGTGCAGCAGAATCTTTCGCGCGATGCTCACGTCACAACAGGCCCCGAACCATTCCGCCATCGACCTGCAGCGACGCGCCCGTCACGTACGCCGCGGCATCCGACAACAGAAAGGCCGCGACGCGACCGAACTCGTCCGGGTCGCCGTAGCGACCCATGGGGATCGTCGATACGGAGCGCTGGCGCTGCTCGTCGGCGGAAATGCCAGCTTTCTTCGCGTTGATCTCGTCGATCTCCCGCACGCGGTCGGTGCCGATTCGCCCGGGGACGAGCTGGTTGACGCGAATATGGCTGGCGGCGAGCTCGAGCGCCAGCGTCTTCGCAAGGGCCGCCACCGACGCGCGCAGGACGTTCGAGAGCGCGATGTTGGCGATCGGCTCTTTCACGGCCGACGAGGTGCTCATGAGAATCGAGCCGCCACCGCGCGCGTGCATCGACGGCACCACCAGCCGGATCTGCCGGACCACGCCGAGCACGAGCAGCTCGAATGCCGACTGCCACGCCGCATCATCGAAATCGAAGACGCGGCCCGCGGGCGGTCCCCCGGCATTCGTGAACAAGAGATCGATGCCGCCGAAACGATCGAGGGTCGCCCGGTGCCAGCGCGCGATCGCATCGGCGGACGCGAGATCAGCCGCAATCGCCAGCACAGGTGCACCAGTGTTCTCCGCGATCTGTCGGGCGGCGGCGTCGATCGCCTGCTGATTGCGCGACGCGATCGAGACGTGTGCACCGTCGGCCGCCAGCGCGCGCGCGACCGCAAACCCGAGCCCCTTGCTGGCTCCCCCGACCATCGCCACTTTTCCGCTCAGTTTCAGATCCACCGAGCCCCCCGGGACACAATTTGGATATCTGGTCATCTGATTATCTGGTTATCGATTGCCCAATTGAGCGACAAATAACAAGATAACCAGATAACCAGACAACCAGATAACCAGATAACCAGATATCCAAGTAGCGGCGGGCTGTCGTCGACTGACGACTGTCGACTGTCGACTGACGACTGACGACTGTCGACTGTTACGCGTTGGGTCTCACCGTCACGAAGAGGTTGCGCCCTTCGCGCTTAATCAGCAGCAGCAGCGGTTTGTCTGCGCCGCGGCGGACGGCCGTCCGCAGCTCCTCGACATTCTCCACTGACTGCCGGTTCACCTGCTCGATGACGTCTCCCGCCCGCAGCCCGGCATCAGCCGCGCGGCCGTCGGGTTTGACGTCCTCGATGACGACCCCCTTCGTGTTCTTCGGAACACCGAAGCGCGAGGCCACGTCCGGCGTCAGCGGAGCCACCGAAATGCCGAGCGACGCTTTGTCGTCGGCGGCCGGCTCCTCGCCACGGCGAGCGACTTTTCCGGCTGACGCTTCTTCCGGCTTCACCGTCAGCGTCTTCTCGCTGCCGTCCCGCAGCACGACAATCTTCGCCTCCGATCCGGGCTTCGTCTCCGCCACGCGATTGCGCAGCGTGTTGGTGTCGTGGACCGCCTGTCCGTCGAACGACAGGATCACGTCGCCCTGCCTGATGCCGGCTCGCAGGGCGGCGCTGCCCGGCTCGACCTCGGACACGATGGCGCCGTTCACCTGCTTCAGTCCGAGGCTCGATGCGATGTCGGACGTCACCGGCTGCACCAACACGCCCAGTCGCGCCCGCGTGACCTTGCCGTTGGCGCGGAGCTCGTCGACCACGTGGCGCGCCATGTTGGCCGGAATCGCAAACCCGATCCCGATGTTCTCGCCCGAGTTGGACAGAATCTGCGAGTTGATGCCGACGAGCTCCCCCTTCGTGTTCACGAGGGCGCCGCCCGAGTTGCCGTGGTTGATCGGCGCGTCTGTCTGCAGGAAATCCTCGTAGTTGCGGTCGTCACCAACGGCGGTCGATCGCCCCTTCGCGCTCACGATCCCCATCGTCACCGTCTGGCCGATGCCGAGAGGGTTGCCGACGGCGAGCACCACATCGCCAACCTGGACGGCGTCGGAGTTACCGAGCGTGAGCGCGTGCAGATCGGTCGCGATGACCTTGAGCAGCGCCAGGTCGCTCGGCTTGTCGGTCCCGATCACCTTCGCCGTGACCGTTCGTCCGTCCGTGAGGTCGACTTTGATGTCGTCGGCGCCGTTGACGACGTGGTTGTTGGTCAGAATGTATCCGTCGTTGCTGATCACAACGCCAGAGCCCAGCCCGCGCTGCTTGAATGAGCGCGGCGTGCGCGGCTGCTGTCTCCGGTCGAATTGCTCGCCGAAGAAGCGGCGGAAGAAATCATCTTCCTGAAACTCGGTCGGCGAGACCTTCGCTTTGCCCTCGACGCGAATCGTGACGACGGCTGGCGCCACGATCTTGACGACGTCGGCGTACGAGTCGCGGCCGGCGGCGATCGCATGACCGACGGCTGGTGTCGTTCCCGTCGTGGAACGGTCTGTCTTGGATTGCGTGGCTTGCGGGACGGCCGCAAGGCCGTGCCATGTCGCGCCGCCTAGCAGCGTGACGGCCGCCAAGGCGGCCAGCCCGGCCTGCTTCGCGCGCCGTGTGAGAGTGATGCGTCCATCGTTCATGGCTCTGTTCCCTTTCGTGAATGATCGAATCAGTTGTGACGCGGAGTTTTTGGTCCGCCACACCTGATTAGACGGGAGACAGCCTTTCGAGGACGTTACGCGAACATTACATCGGTGCAATGGGAAGCGCCACCGTGAACGTGGATCCTTTGCCGAGCTCGCTGGTCACGTCGACCGTTCCGCCGTGCGCCTCGACGACCGCCCTCACGAGGCTGAGGCCGAGACCAAGGCCACGCTCCGCGCGACTTGCATCTCCGCGAAATAACCTGTCCCAGATGCGCGGTAGCTCGTCAGGCCGGATGCCGACACCGGTGTCGCGGACACGCAGAAACGCACGGTCGCTCTGCCGCAGGACGTCGACGTCGACGCGTCCGCTTGCGGGTGTGTATTTCACGGCGTTGTCGATCAGGTTGGCGGCGACCTGTTCGAGCCTTGTCTGGTCCGCGGTCACGACGACGTCGGCGGGCGGGTGCGCCGTGAGAACCACGCCTTTCGATTCGGCGACGTCACGATACAGATCGACGGCGCGCGCGACGACATCGCTGAGGCGGAGCGGTTCGCGGTGCAGCTGCATCGCACCGCTCTCGGCCTCGGAGATATCCATCAGCGTGTTGAGCATCACGAGGACGCGATCCGACTCTTCGACGCAATCGGCCAGCGCTTCGCGATAGCGATCGACGTCGGGCGGCGAGGCGAGCGCCATTTCAGCGGTGCCGCGCAACCTCGTCAGCGGCGTCCGGAGATCGTGCGACACGTTGTCGAGCGAGCCGCGCATCGCCGTCACGAGCCCTTCGATCCTGTCGAGCATCGCGTTGAACAGCGTCGTCAGCTCGTCGATCGCATCGTCGCTGCCCTCGCCCGACAGCGGGACGCGTTCGTCGGTGCGGCCGGTGCGGATGATTCGGCCGACCGCCCGCGTCAGCCGCCGAATCGGCAGGACCGCGGAGCGCGTCACCACGAAGCCGCCGGTCAGCGCGACGAGCACGATCGTCAGCGTGACGATGCCGAGCGCGGCGCGAAATCGGGCGAGCAGGTCCCGTCGGGCGTCGGTGCTCTTGCCCACCTGCACGAGGGTCCCATCCCGGAGGCGAAGCGATGCCGTCTCGAGCGCGGCTGGATCCCATCCCTCGGGCTGACTCAAGACGAGCGCCTCGGCGCCCCGGTCGACCACACGCACGAACAGACGCTCGGGCGCCGTCCGCTGCTCCGCCCGGACCGTGTCGGCGAGCGCGCCGAGTCCTCCGCGCTGATACGCGGACGCGTAGTCGCCCAGCTTGGACGAAATAATCTGCCGATCGCGCTGGGCCAGCGACGCCGCCGTCAGCCAGTACGTCAGGAAGACGATGACCATCGACCCGACGACGAACAAGGTCGCGTACCACAAGGCCAGGCGCAACCCAAACGTCGGAAACCGAGGTTTACGATTCACGTAAGACATACCCGACGCCGCGAACCGTCTGCAGCAGCTTCTTCTCGAAGGGCCGGTCGATCTTCTCGCGCAAGCGGCTCACCAGCACATCGACGATGTTGGTCTGCGGATCGAAGCTGTATTCCCAGACGTGTGACAGGATCATCGTTTTCGACACCACGCGACCAGGATTCCGCATCAGGTACTCGAGCAACGCGAATTCACGCGGCCGCAGGTCGATCGGTTTTCCGCTGCGCGTGACTCGCCGCGACAGGAGGTCGAGCACAAGGTCGTCGACGGTCAGCGTCGTGGCCTCGGGTGCGCGGGTCGCACGGCGGACGAGCGCCTGCACGCGCGCGAGCAGCTCGGCAAAGGCGAACGGTTTGGTGAGATAGTCGTCGCCGCCGGCCTGCAGCCCCTTCACGCGGTCGTCGACCGAGCGGCGCGCGCTGAGAATCAGCACCGGCGTCCCGATGCCGCGGCGCCGCATCTCGTCGATGACCGACAGGCCGTCGCGCCTGGGGAGCATCAAGTCGACGATGGCGACATCGTAGATCTGGTGTCGCGTGCGCTCGAGTGCCGCCTCGCCGTCCGGCTCGACGTCGACGGCGAAGCCGGCCTCGCGCAGACCCCGCGCGACGAACTCGGCGATCGTGGCGTCGTCTTCCACGATGAGCGCGCGCATGGTCGGATCATATCCCCGCGTCGCGCGTCATGATCGTCGCGGTACCCGCGTGCGTCGCACCGGCCTGAACGGGCGAGCCGTTCGATTACACCGAAAGGCACTTGGCTTGACGATCCGGAGCGGGGCCGGTGGAAACCACGCAGGCGGTGAATCGCGCCCCTAGTCTCCCCCTGAGTCCCCCCTAGTCCCGCTGCGGATCGTCAAGCCCAAGTGCCCATCGGGATTAGGACGTGGATAGACAACAGCGCGCGGCGTGGAGCCAGCACGCCGGCGACTCATCGTGCGCGTCGCGGCGCAATCGCTTGACCGAGCGCCACTGCATCGGTCCGCCCATCATCGCCTTGCCCAGCCGCTCGTTCATTCCGTCGTCGCGCAATCCCTCGGCGGAATAGACGGCAACCATCGAGAGGACGCGCGCGGACAAATCGCTCTCGCTTTCCCTTGTCAGAACGAACACCAACCCCTTACCGAGCGTGGACCCCATCGCCGGCATCGTCGCCGTCAAGGGCAGAACCATCCGTCCACCCGCAGCCAGGGCGTCGAGCCACGTATCCTGCGGACGGGTCACGCCCGCGTTCACGAGAATCGCATCGAACTCCTCATCGATCCGCTCCGACGCGTTGCCGTATCGCGCGTCGACCCACGACATCGACGCCAGATTCTGGCGTGCGTCGGTGGCGAGCGCCTGATCCACCTCGAACGCCACGACGCGTCCGGTCGGACCAACGCAGTGCGCCATAATCGCGGTGTAGTACCCCAATCCGCAACCGACGTGCAGGACTCGCGCACCCGGCACGAGCGCGAGCGCGTCGATCCAGACGGCGAGCGTCCCCGGCTGGCCGTTGAAGAGCTGACGCGACGGATCGATCGCGACCGCGATGTTGTGATACACCCGCGCGGGATCCGCGTCCGGCGTTGCGCGCGTCTGCATGCCGCCGCCGGTCATGAAATCGCCGTCCGCGAGCACGGTCCAGGGGCCCGGCCGCAGGAACTGCTCGCGGGAAACCGCGGCGAACGCGTCAACGAGTCCCGGCGATCGCAACTTGCACACGGCTTCCAGTTCTTCCGCAAAGAAACGCCGGCGCAGGTCGAGATTGTCCGTCACTTCTTCCTCCGCTTCTTCGCCTTGGCCGCGGCGCGCGATTCGAGGCCCGACAAATCCCCCTCGCTCACGAGCTCGGCCAACTCCCGTTCATTCAGCACGAGGGGCGCTCGGGCGGCCTGCAGCCATTCGTAGGCGAACTTGCCGCCGGCGATTTCGACGAACCCGACCTCCTTGGCTTCGCCCAATCGTTTGAGGACGGTGTGAATCGCCGCGAGAGGGTTCGTGTACTTCGACAGGTCGAAGCCGATCGCCCCGAGGCGGTCGCGAACCTCCACCGGCGTCATCGGGTGGGCCGTGCCCTTCAAGACGACCCGGCACGCATCGGTGAAGCCCCAGAACACGGTCGGGACGAAGCCACAGAGCCGGTTGAGCGTGCCAATCGTCTGCGCGAGTTGAGCGAGGCGCTCGTCGATCCGGCGGCGCTCCTCGCCAAGTTTCTCGTACTCGCGACTTGCGGCCTCGAGCGCGCGGTGATACTCGGCGTGCGTCATAACATGCATTTATACGTAATGTGTAAATCTATGTCAATGACCATCAACGCATACTGCGCGATGAACCGCACGAAGCTCCTGGCGCTGAACGTAGTACTCTAGGAGTGCAATCGCATTGCCGGTTGCGCCGCCTGGGAACGACGCGACGTAGGCTCACCGCTTCACCCCTGTCTCGTCGACCGTGTCAGGCGAGAAAGGGACAGACGTGAGAGCCGTTCCCCCGGTCCTGTTTGTGGCGCTCCTCTTCGGTCATAGCGCGGCGACGACGGCCGCGCCGATGCAGGGGCCGCCGCCGGCGGCGATCGGTCCGTTTGTTGGCGGCGTGCCGTCGGGACCACCGACATCCGAGCCGCTCTCCCTGTCGATCACCGACGCGCTCGGCCGCGCCCTCGAACACAACCTCGGCGTGCTCCTGTCCGCGAACGGCGTGGATCGGGCGCGCGGCGCGAGGTGGCGCGCGCTGAGCGATCTCCTCCCGAACGTCAGCGGGCGTCTGTCCGAGACACGGCAACAGATCAACCTCGCGGCCTACGGATTCCCGCGGCCGGCCGGCGTCCCGAGCGTCGTCGGTCCGTTCAACCTGTTTGACGCACGCGTGTCGTTCTCCCAGTCGGTGCTGGATTTCAAGGCGCTCAACGATACGCGCGCCGAGACGCACAACCTCGCCGCCGCCCGGTACGACTACAAGAATGCGCGCGATCTCGTCGTGCTCGTCGGCGTCGATGCGTACGCGCAGGCGTTGGCGGCGTCGGCGCGCGTCGACGCCGTCCGCGCGCAGGTCGACACGGCGCGGGCGCTGTACAACCAGGCAGTCGACCTCAAACAAGGCGGCTTGGTCGCCGGCATCGACGTCCTCCGGGCCGACGTGCAGCTCGCCACCGATCGCCAGCGCGTGACCGCCGCGCAGGCGACGTTCGAGAAAGCCAAGCTGCAACTGGCCCGACTGATGGGATTGCCCCTCGGCCAGGCGTTCACGTTGACCGATCAGATCTCGTCGGCGCCGATTCCAGCGATGACGCTCGAACAGGCGCTCGATCGGGCGTACAAGACCCGTGGGGACTACCTGGCCGCGCTCGAACGGGTGCGTGCCGCCCAAGCCACCCGACAGGCGGCAATCAGCGAAGCCCTGCCGGCAATACGGGTGAACGGAAACTACGGAGATCTCGGCCATTCACCTGCCCAATCGCACGACACCTTTGCGATTGTCGGCGCCGTCGACGTGCCGATTTTTCAAGGCGGGAAGACTCGTGGTCGTCTCCTCGAGGCGGACGCGGATCTGCGCAGCCGGCGCGCCGATGCCGACGACCTGAAGGCGTCCATTTATTACGAGATTCGCGCGGCCCTGATCGATTTGCAGGCCGGCAACGAGCAGATGCAGGTCGCGGCGCGAGCTCGCGAGCTTGCCGCCGATCAGTTGACACAGGCGCGCGATCGGTTCGCCGCCGGCGTCGCGGGTAATATCGAGGTCGTGCAGGCGCAAAGCGCCGTGACCGTCGCCAACGACCAGTACATCGCCGCGTTGTACGCCAGCAATCTCGCGAAAGGCGCGTTCATTCACGCGGTCGGCATCGCGGAAGAAACGGCGCGACAGGTATTCGGAGGCCTCCGCTGATGGCCGATCACCCGCAAACAGTGTCCTTCACCCGTCAGCGCCCGTTCCGTGTCGCCGCCGGCCTCGTTGTCATCGCGCTCGCGGCCATCGGCGCGTGGGTGTGGCTCACCGCCGGACGCGAGTCGACCGACGATGCCCAGGTGGAGGCGCACGTGACGCCGATTGCCGCACGCGTCGGCGGAACGGTGTTGCGTGTGCCGGCCGGAGACAACCAGCAAGTCGAGGCCGGCGCCGTGCTCGTCGAGCTCGATCCGCGGGATTATCAGATTGCCGTCTCGAAAGCGCGGGCGGAGCTCGCCGACGCCGAAGCGGCGGCGCTCGCAGCCCGCAGCAACGTGCCCATTACGTCGACCACGTCCGCCAGCAACGTCACGACCGCCCGCGGGTCGCTCGCGCAGGCGCGCGGCGGCATCGACGAGGCGGAAAAGGAAGTCGAAGCGGCGCGCGCGCGGCTGGGCACCGCGCACGCGCGCCAGCGCGAGGCGGAGGCCAACGCCACCAAGGCCGCGCGCGACGTCGAGCGGCTGCGCGGTCTGCTCGCCAAGGACGAAGTCGCGCAGCAGCAGTTCGACGCGGCCGTCGCGACCGCCGACGCGCAGCGCGCCGCGGCCGACTCCGCGACGTCGCAGACCGCCGAAGCCGAAGCCGGCATCCGCGTCGCGGAGAGCCGGCTGGCGCAGGCGCGTGCCGGCGAGCAGCAGGCGCGTGCCGGCCTGGCGTCGGCCCAGACCGCGCCGGAACAGGTCGCGGGCATGCGCGCGCGCGCGCAATCGGCGGAGGCGCACGCGCAACAAGCCAAAGCCGCGCTCGAGCAGGCCGAGCTCAACCTGCAGTACACCGTCCTCACCGCGCCCTTGCGTGGCATCGTGAGCCGCAAGAGCGCGGAGCCTGGGCAGGTCATCCAGCCCGGCCAGCCGTTGATGGCGATCATCCCGCTCGACACCGTCTGGGTCACGGCGAACTTCAAGGAAACGCAGCTTCGGGACATGCGGCCCGGGCAACGGGCCACGATCAAGGTGGATGCGTACGGCGGACGAGAGCTCAAGGGCAAGGTCGACAGCATCGCCGCCGCCACCGGCGCGCGGTTCAGTCTGTTGCCGCCGGAGAACGCCACCGGCAACTACGTGAAGGTCGTGCAGCGCGTGCCGGTGAAAATTGTGCTCGAAGGCGGACAGGATCCTGAGCGTCTGTTGCGGCCGGGAATGTCAGTGGTGCCCACGGTTTACACAACAGAAAGTGAGAAAGTGAGAAAGTGAGAAAGTGGGGAGGTGAGAAAGTGAGGACGTACGGCGTTCGAGTCTCATCGCGCAACTTCCTCACTTCCTTACTTCCTCACTTCCTTACTTCCTCACTTCCTCACTTCTCATGAGCGACCCCCACCGCCACGTCAACCCGTGGATTGTCGCGATTGCCGTGATGTTCGCGACCTTCATGGAGGTGCTCGACACGACGGTCGTCAACGTGTCGCTCCCCCACATCGCGGGCAATCTCTCGGCGAGCATCGACGAGGCGACGTGGGCGCTGACCTCCTACCTCGTCGCCAACGCGATCATCCTGCCGATGACTGGATGGCTGGCAAGCCTGTTCGGACGCAAGCGTCTGCTGATGGCGTCGGTCGCCGGCTTCACCATGTCGTCGTTCCTGTGCGGCCTGGCGCCGAACCTGGCGACGCTGATCGTGTTCCGCTGTCTGCAGGGCGCGACGGGCGGCGCGATGCAGCCCCTGTCGCAGGCGGTGCTCCTGGAGGCGTTTCCCCCCAAGGACCGCGGTAAAGCCATGGGCTTCTGGGGACTCGGCATCGTCGTGGCGCCGATCCTGGGACCGGTGCTCGGCGGATGGCTCACCGACAGCTACAGCTGGCGCTGGGTCTTCTACATCAACATTCCCGTCGGCATCACGTCGCTGATCATGACGCGGCTCTTCATCTTCGACCCGCCGTACATCCGGCAGGAGAAGCGGCGCATCGACTACTGGGGAATCGGGATGCTCGCCGTCGGCATCGGCGCGCTGCAGATCGTACTCGACAAGGGACAGGAAGAAGACTGGTTCTCATCGAACATGATCGCGACGCTCGCCGTGCTGAGCGCGGTCACGATTGTCATCTTCATCTTCCACCAGCTGCGGACCGATGATCCGGTCGTCGATCTCCGGGTGTTCAAGGCGCGCACCTACGCCGTGGGCGTGTTTCTGATGACCGTCGTCGGCTTCGTGTTGTACGGCAGCATGGTGCTGCTGCCGATCATGCTCGAGACGCTGCTCGCCTATCCGCCGATGCAGGCCGGCATCGCGATGGCGCCGCGCGGCATCGGGTCGTTCTTCATGATGCCGCTCACGGGGCTGATGACCGGCTGGTTCGATCCGCGGAAGCTGCTGACGGTCGGACTGGTGGTCGGCGGGGGAACGCTGCTCTGGCTGTCCCGGCTCAATCTCCAGGCGGGCTACTGGGACATCTTCTGGCCGCAGTTGATTCAAGGCGTCGGCATGTCGCTGCTCTTCGTGCCGTTGACGACGGTCGCGATGGATCCGATCCCGCGGGAGCGGATGGGGAACGCGACGAGCCTGTTCAACCTGATGCGCAACATCGGCGGCAGCATCGGCATCGCGACGACCGGCACGCTGCTGGTGCGGCGCCAGCAGGCGGTCACGACGCTGCTCGGCTCGCACGTCACCGCCTACGACGCGGCGACGAGGGCGATGTTCGCGCAAACCCGCGCAGGATTCATCGCGGCCGGGGCCGACCCGGTAACCGCCACCAATCGGACGTACGGAGCGCTGTTCGGGATGGTGATGCGGCAGGCGTCGATGGTGTCGTTCGTGAGCATCTTCCAGATGCTCGGGGTCCTTTTCCTTCTGCTCATCCCGCTCGTGGTGATCATGAAACGACCGGTTAGGAATTAGGAATTAGGAATTCAGCAATTCAGCAATTCTGAATTATGACGCGCGCTGGTACACTGCTTCAGTGCGTTCCTGGCTGCCGGCTCTGCTCGTCATCATCGCGGTGGCGACTCCGCACGTCCGCGCCGCGCAAGAGTCCCGCCCCTCGTTTTCCGAATTTCTCGCCGACGTGCGCGCCGAGGCGCTCGCGCGTGGGATCCGACCGGAGATCGTCGACGGGGCGCTGTCGCCTATCGAAGAACCGCTGCCGGTCGTCATCGAGCGCGATCGCGCGCAGGCTGAAACGGTCTTGTCGCTGGAGAAGTACGTGGCGCGGCGCTTGACGCCGAAACTGATCAAGGCCGGGCGCGAAGGGTTCGCCGCACACCGGATGCTGCTCGATGAGGTCAGCGATCGCTACGGAGTCCCGGTCGAGATTCTCGTCGCCATCTGGGGCATCGAATCGAACTTCGGCCGATTCAGCGGAATCCGGCCGACCATCGCCGCGCTCGCCACGCTGGCGTGGGACACGCGGCGGGCCGCGTTCTTCCGCGGCGAGCTGTTCGCCGCGCTCGACATCCTGAATCACGGCGACATCGACGTGTCACGGATGCGCGGTTCCTGGGCGGGCGCGATGGGGCAGGTCCAATTCATGCCCTCGAGCTACCTGAAATTCGCGCAGGACTTCGATGGAGACGGACGCCGCGATATCTGGTCGTCGCCTGCCGACATCTTCGCGTCCATCGCGAACTATCTGGAAGGGCACGGATGGCTGGCCGGCCAGCGCTGGGGTCGCGAGGTCCGTCTCTCGAAGGACGAAGCGCGAACGGTTGCGGCAGAGGTTGCGCGGCGAGCCGGCACCTGTCAGGCGACGCGCGACATGACGGTGGCGCTGCCGGTCAAGGAATGGGAGCAGCTCGGCGTTCGACTTCCGAGCGGAGGCGCGCTCCCGGCCACGACTCCCGACGCTGCGCTGGTGTCCGGCGCGACGCGGCACTTTCTCGTGTATCACAACTATGACGCGCTCCTCGAATACAACTGTTCGCACTCCTACGCCATCAGCGTCGGCCTGCTTGCCAACCAGATCGTAGCAGCCGCGGCGGTGTCTCCCTCGCCCGCCAAATCGCCCCAACGCGTCTTGCGCCGGCGCGCGTCCAAGAAACGGTCACGGTAGGTACAATGAGACATGTCGTCTACCAAGCTCGACGACCGCGGTGTGATCGTCTCGTGCGGTCAGTGCGGACAGCAGAATCGCCTGTCGTACGCGCGACTGGTCGACACGGTACAGTGCGGCAAATGTAAAGCGGCGCTGTCGGCTCCTGCCTCACCGATCGAGGTCGAGTCTTCGACCCATTTCGATCGCTTGATCGGAGCCTCGCCACTGCCCGTCGTCGTCGATTACTGGGCACCGTGGTGCGGCCCGTGCCGGATGGTGGCGCCCGAGCTTCAGAAGGTCGCGGCGCGGCAGGCGGGACGATTCCTCGTCGTCAAGGTCAACACCGACGTGCTCGGCGATCTCGGCGAGCGCTTCGGCATTCGTTCGATTCCGACCCTCGCCGTGTTTGCCGGCGGCCGCGAGGTGGCGCGCACGGCCGGCGCGCGGCCCGCGAGCGATATCGAGGCGTTCATCGGACGGGCGGTCACGGAAGTCGGTCGAAATGCATAATGCATAATAATGCACAATGCATTGTGCATTCGTCATTGTGCATTTCTGCGCTTCTAGAGCGCGCTCTGCCAGACCGCCCGGCCGACGAAGAACGGTCCCAACCGCTCCAGATACAGCGCCGTCTGCTGGGTCTTTCTCATCGCCTGTACGATGGCCGACAGCGGATACAGATCCTTGCCGATGAGGCCGACGACGAAGTCGTTGTCGTCTTTGTCGAGACCGTGGCACGCGAGGCGCACGTCGTGGGCGAGATCCGCGGCGCCGAACGACATGCCAATCGTCCCGTGTTCGGCGAGAATCACTCGTTGTTCGTCGGGCGGCAGCTGTGCGAACCGTCCGCTGCGACGCAGGGGATACCACACGCCCCATCGCCAGGCAGGATTGAGGACCGTTCGCGCAGGGCGATGCAGCAGCGCGTCAATGAGATCGGGTTCGTACCCGAGCGAGTAGGTGCGTCCCACCATCGTGTACTCCGGCTTCTGCACGAGCGACGCGAACGGCGCTTTGGTCAGGAGCGGACGAACGCGATCGAGAAAGAAGGCCGGATCCTCGCCGAACGTCAGAAGCGCGACGCCGCGCGGATCATTCATGTCCTCGTACAACACGCCTGGCAACCCCGCCTGCTTCATCGCCTCGGCGAGCGGCGCGGAGTCGACGCAGCCGCCGAACGCCACCAACTGCATGAAGAGCCGCGTATTCGCCCGTTGCGGCTGCCCGCCTTTCATGCCGCCTTTTTCCGTGATGTCCGGAGGTTCAGGTCCGCGTCGCGTCTCGGTTGACATGCGTTGAGTATAATCCGCGCACTTCGATGGACTGGCGCAAACGTGCGGTTTTCGATAGGATCTCGTGCCGGTCACCATATCGGTGCGTCATCTCGTTGGGTGACGCCAGCGACGGTCCGGCGAAAGCCGGACACTACGTACGGAGAACCTGAGAATGCCATTCATCATCACAGACCCCTGCATTGAAACGAAAGATACCGCCTGCGTCGACGTCTGCCCGGTGGACTGCATCCATCCGCGCAAGGACGAGCCCGAATTCGCCGCGACGACGATGCTCTACATCCATCCGGAAGAGTGCATCGACTGCGGCGCCTGCGTGCCGGCGTGTCCGGTCGCTGCGATTTACGAGAGCATCGATGCCACGCCGGCGCATCAGAAGGATCTCGTCGAGGCCAACGCAATCTATCGCAACGGCGATCCGGACTTGATGGCCAAAGCCGAAGAGATCGTCAAGGCGCACGTCGCCTCGCACCCGGAACTGATGGCCATCCCGGCCGCGGAGCGCGCGGCGGCCCACCCCGCCCACTAGCTTCGCGAAATTGCAGACGGCAGATTTCAGATTGCAGATGTGATTGCAATCTGCGATGAAGATTGCCACCTGGAACGTCAACGGGATCCGGGCACGGCAGGCGCAGGTCCAGGAGTGGATCGAGCGCGAGCGCCCGGATGTCGTCTGCCTGCAGGAAATCAAGGCCGCATCCGATCACGTGCCGGCCGCTCTCTGCGAAATGGAGGGCTACTGGTGTTATTGGCACGGCGGCAAGGGCTATTCCGGCGTCGGGCTGCACGTCCGTCAGGACCTGGCGCCAAGCCGGCCGATCTTCGCGCATCCCGCCTTCGACTACGAGCATCGCATCGTGACCGTCGACGTCACGACCGGCGCCGGCGAGGTGACGGTGGCTTCCATCTACGTGCCGAACGGCGGCAAGGACTTCCCCGCCAAAATGCGGTTCCTCGACGCGATGGACCAGTACGCGGCGTCGTGCCAGGCCGCCGGTCGCGCCCTCGTCCTCTGCGGCGATCTGAACGTCGCGCGCACCGACATCGACGTCCATCCGAAAGAGCGCAAGCCGCACGCGATCGGCCAGCTCCCGGAAGAGCGCGCGTCGCTCGAACGCATCATCAGCCGCGGGCTCGTCGACGTCGGCCGTGCGCGCGATCCCGACAACGAGGGACTCTTCACCTGGTGGGCTCCGTGGCGCAACATGCGCCAGCGCAACATCGGCTGGCGCCTCGATTACGTGCTCGCCAGCGCGCCGCTCGCGGCGCGCGCGACGGCATGCCCCGTGCAGGCGGACGTCGGCACGAGCGACCACGCACCGGTCGTCGCGAGCTTTGCATGAACATTACAGGATGGCAGGATTTCAGGATTGCAGAAAGGTAAGGTGTCAGCGATGACCGTGCGACGTTGTGCCTTAGCTTCCTGCAATTCTGCCATCCTGTAATCCTGCAATGTCTGTCGTCGATCGTTTTCTCCGCTACGTCCGCTACGACACCCAGTCCGATGAGCGCTCGACGTCCTATCCGAGCACGGCGAAGCAGTTGGTGCTGCTGCGTGATCTGGCGACCGAGCTGCGCCAGCTGGGACTGGCCGATGCAGACGTCGACGCCCACGGTTACGTCATGGCGACCATTCCGGCCACGAGCCGGCGGATGAGCGTGCCGACGATCGGCTTCATCGCGCACGTCGACACATCACCTGAAATGAGTGGCGCCGGCGTCACGCCCATCCTCCACCGCCAATACGACGGGCGCGATCTCGTGCTGCCGGACGACCCGTCACTGGTGCTCCGCCTGGCGGACAATCCTGCGCTCGCCGACCAGATCGGCCACGACATCGTCACGGCATCGGGGACGACGCTGCTCGGGGCCGACGACAAGGCGGGCGTCGCCGAGATCGTTACGGCGGCGGAATATCTCATCGCGCACCCGGCCATCGCGCACGGGCCGGTACGCATCGCGTTCACGCCGGACGAGGAGGTCGGCCGCGGCACGGCGCATTTCGATGTGAACCGGTTCGGCGCTCTCTGCGCCTACACGATGGACGGCGGCAGCCGGGGCGAAGTCGAGAGCGAGGGCTTTTCCGCCGATGCGATGACGATCACGTTTCACGGTTTCAACACGCATCCCGGCTACGCCAAGGGCCGCATGGTGAACGCCATCAAAGTCGCGGCCGATTTCATCAATCGCCTGCCGGCCGATCGCGAATCGCCTGAAACGACCGATGGGCACGACGGGTTTGTCCACCCCTATGTCCTGCAGGCCGGCGTCGAACGAACTGCGGTCAAACTGCTGATTCGCGATTTTCAAACCGCCGGGTTACGGGCCAAAGAAACGACCGTCGAGGAACTGGCGCGACACGCCGTGTCCCGATTCCCGGGAGCGCGACTGGAGGTATCGGTCGAGGAATCGTATCGAAACATGAAGGAGATTCTCGACCAGCATCCAGACGTCGTGGCGCATGCCCGCGAAGCCGTGCGCCGTGCGGGCCTCGAGGTGCGGTCGCGGCCGATTCGCGGCGGCACCGACGGCTCGAAGCTGTCGTTCATGGGGCTGCCGACGCCGAATATCTTCGCCGGCGAACACAACTTCCACTCGCGGCTCGAATGGGTGTCGGTGCAGGACATGGAAAAGGCGGTCGAGGTCATCGTGAACCTGTGTCAGGTCTGGGAAGGAGCGACTTCGCGTGGAACCGGACCCGCGCCGGGCCCGTCCATATACAATTAGATGCAGATTCAACTGTGTTGACGGTTCGGCCGACTTCATTTCTGACCGCGGGATTCTGGTCGCTCGTCGCAGTTTGCGCCATGGGTGCCGTGTGCGCGTCGCCGGCCGGGGCGGCGACGATCGTCGCGTCGCACGAGGATGCGTTCATCGCGCACGACACGTCGAGCGACCTGTGGACGATCGGCAGCCGGGAAGTCGCGCTCGTCGTCGGCTTCGACGCGTCGGGCGCACTCACGCTGCAACGTCTGTCGAATCCCCGGACGAATCGCTCCCTGGACATCACACCGGACGCGGACGTCAGCATCACCGCCGCCGGCACGCGCTTCGCGCTCGCCGCCAGAAGCAACGGTCTGGCACTGGCGGGCGTCGACGCCGAGGAGACGGACAACGGCGTTCGCCTCGTGTTCACGTTCGAGCATCGCGCGCTACGGCTGCGTATCTCGCGGGCCTACGCGTGCTATCCGGGCTCGCCGACCATCGAAACCTGGACCCACATCATCGGCAGCGATGCGGTCAGCGACGTGCCCTTGACCGGCATGATCGGCTGGCAGATCACCATGCCGCTCGCGCCGGTGAAGTGGCTCGGGGGCCTGCGGAGCGACGCTCATGAGGGAGAGCTGGAGCCGTTCGAGCTGGCCGAGCGGCAGTTCGATCCCAACGAGCACTGGGAGATCGGCGCCACCGGACGCTCCACCGAGCATTACGTGCCGTTCGTCGTCGTCGACAACGGACAGGACGCGTTCTACGGCGGCATCATGTGGTCGGGGAGATGGAAAATCACGTGCGAACAGATTGGGGATCGCCTGCGAATGACGGCGCTGATTCCCGATTCGCCGGCGGTGGGGCCTTCGCGCCCCATCGAGGTCCCGCATACGTTCTTCGGTTTCACGTCGCATGCTCGCGCCAGTCAATCAGCGGCATTGTGGCAGTTCGTCATTCGGGGCATCCGCCACGGCCGGCCGTTCACGCCGCTCGTCACCTACAACACCTGGTTCAGCTACGGCACGACGATCACCGAAGATGCACTCGTCGATGAGATCGATCGCGCGTCGGCGCTCGGCGTCGAGCTGTTCGTCGTTGACGCGGGATGGTATACGGGCGCCGGCGCGAGCGGCGACTCCGACTTCGACTCCGGTCTGGGAAATCTGACGGCCGACCCCGATCGGTTCCCGACCGGGCTCCCGTCGCTTGCCGACTACGCGCACAACGCCGGCATGAAGTTCGGTCTCTGGGTCGAACCGGAGCGAGTCGCCCTGGACCTGCTGGACCAGTCGTCGGGTGTCCGCGAGAGCTGGCTGGCCACTCGTGACGGCTCGTACGGCTCGAGCACGGCGGGGCAGGTGTGTCTCGCGGGGCCGCAAGCGCGAAAGTGGGTCCTCGACCGGCTGACGCGACTCATCGAGTCCGTTCGTCCGGACTACCTCAAGTGGGACAACAACGGCTGGATCAACTGCAATCGGGCGGGACACGGTCATGGACCGGACGATGGCAACTTCGCGCACGTCGACGCGCTGTACAGCGTGCTCGCCGAGCTGCGCCGTCGCTTTCCGGATCTGTTGATCGAGAACGTCTCGGGCGGCGGCAACCGGTTGGACTTCGGGATGCTCGGCTTCACCGACGTCGCCTGGATGGACGACCGCACCGAACCCTCCGCGCACGTCCGTCATAATCTCGAGGGACTCACGTTCGCCTTGCCGCCCGCGTACCTGTTGTCGTTCGTCATCGCCGGCGGTGGAGAAGAGATCGACATGGGCAACGATCTCTCGAACATCGTGCGCAGCCGGATGCCGGGAGTGCTCGGCATGACGTTTCGCACCGCCAATCTCAGCAAGGAGACGACGCAGCATCTGGCGGCGGAAATTCAGCACTACAAGACGTACCGGGACATCGTCGCACGCGCGAGCGCGACGCTGTTGAGCGCGCAGGCTCCGATCGAAGGCGGATCGTGGGATGTTCTGCAGGAAGTCGCCGACGATCGGCTGTCCGCGGTGCTCTTCGCGTTCAAGAACGACCCTGGCGAAGGCCGCGTGGTCGTGCGCCTGCGAGGTCTTCGCAGCGATGTGGTGTATGAGGTGCGCTCGGCCGACTTCGGCGTGCTTGGAACCGCGGGTGGCGACGAGCTGATGCAGGACGGCATCGAGCTCCGGCAGATCGACGGATCGCTCGCCCACGTCCTGGTGCTGATAGCCCAGCCGTAGCAACGCCTGGCCGGGGAAGACGCGAGAATCACCTGTCTGCCCTGCGTCTTCTGGTATCCTTAGATACGCGTACATGACCGAACCCGAACAGGACCTGCTCCCACTCGCTCCGCTCCAGACAGAACCGGCGTCAATGGACCACGAGGCGCTGCCGGCGCCTTGGTTTCCCGTGGAGCATGATGCCGTAGCGCAGGACTTCCGTCCTGAGCTCCAGCCTACCACGTTGAACGATCCGCTCGAAGCGGCGCCCGCCCCGCCTCGGCTCGACCGCTGGACGCGTGCCGGCAAGGATCTCGTCTCCGGCTTTCAAACCTTGGTGTCGGCGGCGGTCTACGCCACGCTCATCGTCACGTTCGGGTTCCAGGTCGCGCGCGTCGACGGGTTGAGCATGGCGCCGACGCTGGAGGATCACGATCGGCTCATCGTGAACAAGCTGGTGTACGAGCTGGGCGAGCCTCGGCCCGGCGACATCGTGATGCTCTACTACCCGGTGAACCCCGAGAAGATGTTCGTCAAGCGGGTGATTGCCGGAGAAGGCGATACGGTCCGGATCGTGGACGGCCGCGTATACGTGAACGATCAGCCGCTGCACGACGATTACGTGCCGGCGGAATTCCGGAGCCACGACGACTACGGCCCCGAGGTCGTCAAGCAGGGCTATTACTTCGTGATGGGCGACCACCGGAACAACAGCTCCGACAGCCGGCATTGGGGCCCGGTCCCGAAGAAATATATTGTCGGCAAGGTCAAGGTCCGCTGGTGGCCGATCCAGGACGCGCGGTTCTTCTAGCCCACCGCTGAGAGCTGAGCGCTATTTGTGGTCGACTGAAGCACCGTGTCCGAATCCTGTACCGTTCTCATCGCCGCGGCCGATCGCCTTCCCACGCTGAAGCAGCGAGCCGCCGACACCGAAGGCGAGTTGCTCGCCTTCTCCGATACTGAGGCGCTCCGGGCGCTGGACGCGATCAGCCGGCGGCGTCCGAGTGTGGTGGCGCTCGAAAAGGTATTCGCAGCGACACCCCGAGGCGCCGCGCTCATCAACCGCATCAAGGCGGACCCGACGCTGAGCGGTTCGGAAATCCGCGTCGTGTCGTACGACACCGACGACACGCGCGTGGTATCGCCGGCGACGACCGCGACCGATCACGGCGCCGCGCCCACCGCTCCCGAGCACACCGCCCCTGCGACACTGGCGGCAGCGGCAACCGCTGCGGTGGCCGCCCCCGCGCCTGCCGTCGTGGCCGTTCCGGCGGCGCAGCTCGACCAGCGCGGCACGCGCCGCGCGCCGCGCTTCAAGCTGGTGGGCAATGTGGAAGTGATCGCCGATGGAAATGCCACCACGCTCATCGATCTCTCGACGGTCGGGGCCCAGATCGTGTCGGCGACGGTCCTGAAGCCGAATCAGAAGCTGCGCATGACCGTCGCCGACGAACACGCGACGATCCGCGTCAGCGCCGTCGTCGCCTGGGCGTCATTCGAGATCCCGCCCAAGAGCGGGCCGCGCTATCGCGCCGGGATTGAATTCATCGATGCGAAGGCGGCCGAGGTGGACGCGTTCCGCATCCGTCACCAAGCCTAGCCATCCTGACTGCAAAGACTCGCAGCGAATCAGTCAAGTTTTCACGTCAAGACGGCCGGCCCGTGCGTAGCGGAGCTGTGAGAATTGGCAATTTGCATTTCGCAATGATGTCTTCTCTCAGGATCGTATCGTCGCGCGCGGAGCCGGTCGAAATGATCGCGGCAGGGACACCGGACGCTTCCTCGAGGCGCGCCACGTAGCGGCGCGCCGCTTCCGGCAGATCATCGAACCGGCGCAGCCCGCGCGTCGGCGCCGTCCAACCAGGCATCCTCTCGTAGACCGGCTCGCACGCGGCGAGCCGCGTGATATCGGACGGGAAGTCCGTCAGCATCTGGCCCTCGCACCGGTACGCCGTGCAGATCTCGAGACGATCGAGCCCGTCGAGCACGTCCAGCTTCGTCAGCGCCAACGCGTCGAGGCCGTTGATCCGGACGCTGTATCGAATCGCCACGGCGTCGTACCATCCGCAGCGTCGCGGCCGGCCGGTGACGGCGCCGTATTCGTGACCGCTCTCGCGCAGCCGGTTACCCATCTCCCCGAACAACTCCGTCGGCAATGGTCCTTCGCCGACGCGTGTCGTGTACGCCTTGGCGACTCCGAGGACGCCGCCGATCACGCGCGGACCGACGCCCAGACCGGTGCACACGCCGCCGATTGAGGCGTTGGACGAGGTGACGAACGGGTACGTGCCGTGGTCGATGTCCAGCAGCGTTCCCTGCGCGCCCTCGAACAGAATCGATTTGCCGTCCCGCATCGCGTCACTGAGCATCAGCGACACGTCACGAACCCATGGCCGGATGCGGATCCTGTGGCTGAGCAGCTGATCGAGCACCGCGCGCCAGTCCATCGTCGTGTCCTGCACGAGACGATTGCGGGCGGTCACGTTGTCCCGCACGTCGTGCTCGAGGGCCTGCGGATCGGCCAGATCGCCGGCTCGAATGCCGCGCCGCGCGATCTTGTCCTCGTAAGCCGGTCCGATCCCGCGCGAGGTCGTGCCGATCTTGCGCTCACCGCGGCGTGCTTCGGACAACAGATCGAGATCGCGGTGGTACGGAAGGATGAGGTGCGCCTTGTCGCTGAGGACGATCCGGTTGTCGACATCGATACCGTTCCTCGTCAGCTCGTCCACCTCCGACAGGAGCGCCTGCGGATCGACGACGACGCCGTTACCGATCACACAGATGATGCCGGGATGCAGAATGCCCGAAGGGATCAGACGCAGGATGAACTTCGTGCCGCCCACGTAGACGGTATGGCCGGCGTTGTGACCGCCCTGATATCGCGCGACGATGTCGAAATGGGGCGTCAGCAGATCGACGATCTTGCCTTTGCCTTCGTCGCCCCACTGCGCGCCCAGGACTGCGAGATTCATAACGTTGTCAGTCGACAGTAGGATTCTACACGTGACGAAGACCGTCCGACGTCGTCCGATATTGTCGCGATCACAGAATTCATCGCGACCAGCGAATTGGAAAACGCGTGCGGCACGGTAGTCAAGTGAAAAATTTTCATTTTCAAATTGACAAGCCGCGCGTCGCTTCTTTAAGGTCTACTCATTCGCTCACGTTGTCCGACGTTCGCGTACATCCAGGGCAAGAGGAACGCATGTTGACGCCTCGTTCGACACTGGCGCGCCGCATCGTGGCGGCGCTCGATGCGTCGCCGTCCCGGATCCCGGTGCTCGTCGGTGGATGCGGGAGCGGCCGTACGACCCTGCTTCAGCAGCTCCGCGATCGCGTGGGCCGGGGTCCGACGCAGTCGATCGACGTCGAACGCATCGCGACGACGCCGGAACGGTTTCTTCGGGCGATTGCCGCGGACGCGCCGGTGCCGATCGGCGACGCCTCGGCGCGCGGCGCGCGCGGGGCGTTCGATGCGACAATGGATTTTTTCAGCCGCGCCAGAACGAGCAGCGGCGATCCGGTCACGTTCCTCCTCGACGAGTTCCTCGAGCTGCGCACCTTTGAAAGCTTTCCGGGACTGCGCCAGGTCCTGCACGACTTCATCGACTGTATCTCGTTGAGCGGTAACAGGTTCGTCCTCACGAGCCGGTATGTCGTGCGCACCCTGCGCTTGCTGCGCGATCGATCCGCCCGCTTCGAAGTGATTCACATGCCCGGTCTGACGGTCGAAGACACGATGGACATCATCGGGCTGTCGGTGGGGTCGGCGGATCCCCACGAGGCCGAGTACACCGCGCGCAGCGTGCAGGCGCTGTCGGACGGACGCCCGGCGTACGTCCGGGCCGTCGCCGACGAGCTCGCGTCGATGCGGGAACACGGCGGCGGCGACGCAGTGAGCGCGCTGGCGTCGCTGATGGCGCTCGACGGCCGCCTCGCAAAGTTGTGCGGCTTCTGCTACGAGCTGCGGCTGCACCGGGCGCGGGGATACGGCGCGTTGAAGGCGATTCTCGAAATCCTCGGCGAGGAAGAAGGGCTCACGCTGACCGAGATCTCGCAGCGACTGCAGCGCACGCCCGGTTCGACGAAGGATTACCTGTCGTGGCTCGAAGACGTGGATCTGGTGACGGCGCGGCAGAAGCGCTACAGCTTCACCGATCCGGTGCTGCGGGTCTGGGTCCGGCTGCACTGCCGCGCCACGCCGCCAAGCGAAGACGATCTCGCGCGCGAGGTGCATCGCTACGCCCTGCCGCGTTTGCCCCAGCACGAGCCCGCGCTGGCCATGGCGGCGGCGGGCGGCGCCTCGGACGGGGACAAGAAGCCGTGGGGAATTATTGAGATCGACTAATTGGGAATTAGGAATTAGGAATTCTGAATTCCTAATTCTGAATTCCTAATTTCTCCAAGGCGACCCTGGCGGCTTCCTGTTCCGCCTCTTTCTTGCTCGGCCCCGTCGCGGTGGCGATCGGTTCGCCGCGCACCACGACTTCCACTTGAAACAGCTTGCGGTGATCGGGACCGATCGTGCCGGCAATCCGGTATTCGGGCAGCGGATCGTCGTGTGACTGCAGGTATTCCTGGAGCGACGACTTGTAATCCCTGCCGGAAAGCCCATGCCGGCGGATGTTATCCAGCAGCGGGGCGAACGCGCGCGTGATGAACGCGTGCGCCTGCTCGATGCCGCCGTCGAGATAGATGGCCGCGATCAGCGCCTCGTAGCCATCGGCGAGGAGCGCCTGCTTGCGCCGGCCGCCGGTTTTTTCCTCGCCGCGGCCGAGCAGCAGATGATCGCCGAGCCCGAGCCGCTCGGCCTGCCGGGCGAGCGCGGCCGTCGATACCAGCGCGGCCTTGGTCTTCGACTTCTGTCCTTCGTCGAATGCCGGAAAATCTCGGAACAACTGGTCGGCGATCACGAAGCCCAGCACTGCGTCGCCGAGGAACTCGAGCGATTCGTTATCGAGCACGCCGCCGCTGACGTCCTCGTTGGCGCGCGAGGTGTGCGTCATCGCGTGTTCGAGCAGGCCGACGTCGCGAAAGCGATATCCGATTGCCTGCTGGAGCGCCTCGAATTCGTCGCGCAGCCGGATCAAGCGGCCGCCCGGCAGCTCGGTCCGATGACTCTCGATGATCCGCCGCGCAAGATCGGCGTCGCTCTCGTTGACCGAGATCCGCACTTCTCCCAGCGCGCCGACCGTCGGCGGAAAAACCGCATACGGCACGTTGGGAGACATCACCGACGGCACGCCGTGCGCTTCGAGCAGGCCCCGGACGACGCTCGCCTCGATATCGGAGTGCGCGCGGAAGATGACGACGAGATCAGGCACGTCCGCTTAACCTACTTGATCTTCTTCGTGCTCTCGTGTCTTCGTGGCCGCATGTGTTCAGGACGCCGCAAGCTCGACGGTCCCCGCGTTGATCGTCGCCGGCGCGGCGATGTCCTCCACTTTGAGGAAGATCATCGTCATGTCGTCGTGCTGGGGTGCGCTGCCGACGAACGCCTGGATCTCGCGCAGGACGCGCTCGCGCAGCTCGTCGGAAGACAGGTGCGCGTGCTCTTCGATCAGTTGTCCGAGACGTCCCTCGCCGAAGAAGTCGTCGGCTTCGTTCATCGCCTCGGTGATGCCGTCGGTGAAGAACAGCGCCACGTCGCCCGCGTGGAGCGTGAGCGTGTGCTCGTCGAGCAGACGCTCGAACATCTCTCCGTTGTCGATGTTCAGGCCGAGCACGAGACCATCAGGCGCCAGGACGCGCACGTGCCGGTCGAGGCGCGAGTCGGGTCCCGGCAGATACATCAGCGGGGTGTGGCCCGCGCGCGCGTAGGTCATCGTGCGCGCGTCGAGGTCGACGACGGCGTAGGTCATCGTGATGAAGCTGCCGGGATTGAGGTTCGCGGCGATGATGCGGTTGGCCGCCAGCATCAATGCGCGCGGCGACGCGTGAATCTGGCTGAGCGACAGCACCAGGCCCTTGAGCTCCGCCATGTACAAGGCGGCCGACGTCCCCTTCCCCGAAACGTCCGCGATCAACACCCCGAGCCGCCGCTCGCCCAGCCGGAAGAAATCGTAGTAGTCGCCGCCCACTTCGCGCGCCGGCACGCACAGCGCGGTGACAGACAGGCCCGGCATCTCGAGCGGCCCCTGCGGCAGCAGCGACATCTGGATTTCCCGCGCGATGCGCAACTCTTCCTCGAGCCGCTTCTTCTCGGCCGCCTGGCGAAGCAGATCCTCGATGCTGGCGGTCATCGAGTTGAACGACAGGGACAGCTCGCCCAGCTGATCGTCGGTCTTGACGGCGATCTTGTGCGTGAAGTCGCCCTGGCGAACCCGTTCGGTGCCGCCGAACAGCTCGTGGACCGATCCGGTGATCGACTTGGCGAGGGCGAGCCCGGCAAGAAGCGCGATGAACTCGATGATGAGAAACAGACCCGCGACAATGAACAGGACGGTCAGGAGCACTTGCCCATAGCTGCTGTTGCCAATCGATCCCTGCACGGCCGAAATGTGACTGTAGATCCGGCCGATGCTCAGTTCGACCGACACGAGCAGCGTGCCGATCGCGCCGCTGTTCCAGTCGCGGTATTCGATGAACGCGACCCAGTTGAGCGGCCCGGTCGATTCGGCTCTGGCCCCACCGTCGCCGCCGGATCGTCCGGTGAGCGGCTTCGGCTCGGCCTGATCACCGGCCTGCAGCGCGCTTGTGCCGCGGATATCGACGCCCGTCTCTTGCCGCAACTGCCGCTTCACGTCCTCGCTGACGAGCAGATCGGCTATCACCGCATACCCGGGCATGGGTGACTCGGGAAAGGCGACGGCACGCAGCAACATGTGCGTGTCTTCGGTGCCGCCCGCCAAGTCCATCCGTTGACCGCTGACCGTGATCGTCTGTCGAGAGTCCGCGCGATCGGGTGCGACGCCGGTGGTGTGACGATACGCGAGCAGTCCCGTGAATCCGGTGCAGTCGATCCACGGCGGCACGGTCCGCGGCGGTTCGACGTGCGCCCACGGTCCGGCCGTCGCCGGCGCAGCCGCCACGTTCGCGCTGGCGCCTCCGCGGGCGCCTTGCGCGCACGGACGGTCGACCGGCACGAGGGCGAGCGACGCGTCGGGAAATTCGCGAGCGGCCACCTGCTGCCGCCGCCCGAGGATCGCAGCGACGTCGCGTCCGCCGGCGCGCTCGATTTCGAGCGCCGTGCTCGCGGCCAGAAATTGCGCGCGATCCCCCATCGCGCGCAGCCGGGTCCGTACGAGATACGAGCTGAAGTTGAAAAACAGCAGCAGGCCGCATAACACGAAGAACAGGACGATCAGCGTGGCCGGAATCAACCCGATGAAGACGTACGAGAGAATGAGCTTGCGGCGGACCCGCCAGAGCAATCGGCGCTTGGCGATCACCAGCAGGCGAAAGACGAAGTACGCGGCGCCTATCGCCAGCGCGATGCCCGCCGCGGTGTCGACGATCCCGAGAAACGCCGGCGCGGTGCCGAGCGCGAGGCTGAGACCGTAGACGACGAGCCGCACCACCAGACCGACAACGATCGCGCGGCCTGGCAGCGTGTGCAGCAGTGCGTGTCGCACGCCTTGTCGGCGATCTCGAGATGGCCCGGTGAGCCCAGTGAGCCCGGTAAGCGACGAAGCGAGCCTGCGCGATGATCGTGGTCCGGGCATGGACGTAGACTTCACGATCGTAACAGATGTATCGTAGCTAGCCGTGCTTGCACGGCTCGAAGGTGCTAGGACGTGTCAACTATTCCGCGCAAGCTCGGCTTAGGCGCGGCCGCACCCGCGGCCTCGCATCGGGTAACCAAGCTGCCCGTCACGCGTCGTTGAGACGAAGCTTCGTTACATCGTGAAGCTCCCATCGAACGCGCGATTCAGCACGATCTGCCTCCACGCAGGGCAGGAACCGGATCCCGCGACAGGCGCCATCGTCATCCCCATCTATCAGACATCGACCTACGTCCAGGACGAGCTCGGCAGGCACAAAGGGTTCGAGTACGGTCGCACGCACAACCCCACGCGGCTGGCGCTCGAGAAGAACCTCGCGGCGATCGAAGGCGGGAAAGCCGCCTTTGCGTTCGCATCAGGCATGGCGGCGATTGGCGCCATCGCCACGATGCTCCAATCGGGCGATCACGTGGTCGTCTCCGATAACGTGTACGGCGGCACCTACCGTCTCTTCGAACAGGTGCTCAGCCGCTATCAAATCTCCTTTTCGTACGTCGAGACGTCGAATCTCGACGCCGTCGAGCGCGCCATGACGCCGCGCACGCGGATGCTCTTCGTCGAGACGCCAACCAATCCGATGCTCGCGCTCACCGATCTGCGGGCGGCGGCGGATCTCGCGCACGGGCACGCCGTGCGGCTGGTGGTCGACAACACCTTCGCCAGTCCGTACGTGCAGCGGCCCATCGATCTCGGCGCGGACATCGTCGCGCACAGCACGACCAAGTACCTCAACGGCCACAGTGACAGCGTCGGCGGCATCGCGATCGCGACGCGGGACGATGACATCGAGTGGCTGAAGTTCGTGCAGAACGCGGAGGGCGCGATCCTCGGCCCGTTCGATTCGTGGCTCGTGCTGCGCGGCACCAAGACGCTCACGCTGCGCATGCAGCAGCAAAACGCCAACGGTCTCGCGCTCGCGCAGTTCCTGGCGGCGCACGCGAAGGTGCGCCACGTGTATTACCCGGGGCTGCCGTCACACCCGCAGCACGAGCTCGCCAAACGCCAGATGCGCGGATTCGGCGGCATGGTGGCGTTCGAGCTCGGATCGCTCGATGCCGCGCGGCGACTGCTCAACTCGGTCCGGCTGATCGCGCTCGCGGAAAGCCTCGGGGGCGTCGAGACGCTCATCTCGCATCCCGCGACGATGTCACACGCGTCGGTGCCGGCCGAGCGCCGCGCGGCGCTCGGCATCACCGACGGTCTCGTCCGGATCTCGGCCGGCATCGAAGACATCGAGGATCTCCAGGAGGACCTCGCGCAAGCGCTCGATCGCGTCTAGGAGCGTGTCTGAGAAACCTTAACACGCTCCTAGTAGGCCGGCTTCGCCGGCATGAACGCCAATGATGTTGAAGCCACGCGCGCGCAGCGCGCCTACATGATCGACCTCCTCCTCCACAGCGACCGGCATCTGCTCGAGTTCGTCCGCACCTACGGCTCGTGGGTATATGGACTGCTGTTCGCGATCGTGTTCGCGGAGACCGGGTTCGTCGTCACGCCCTTCCTGCCGGGCGATTCACTGCTCTTCGCCACCGGGGCGCTGTGCGCGACGGGCGCGCTGCGGACGCCGGCCGCCCTCGCGCTGCTCGCACTCGCCGCGTTCACCGGCAACGCCGTGAACTACACCATGGGACGCGTGCTCGGCCCGCGCGTGTTCAGCGCAACCGACCAGTCACGCATCTCCCATCGTCTGCTCAACCGCGAGCACCTTGGACGTGCACATGCCTTCTTCGAACAGTACGGCGGCAAGGCGATTGTGCTTGGCCGATTCGTCCCGGTCGTCCGCACGTTCGTCCCGTTCGTCGCCGGCGCGGCGCAGATGACGCCGCACGCGTTCGGGCTCTATAATTTGGTCGGGGCCGTGGCGTGGGTCGGCCTGTGTCTCGGCGCGGGACTGGTCTTCGGGAATGTGCCGGTGGTGAAGAACAACTTCTCGCTGGTGACGATCGGCATCGTGTTCGTGTCCATCCTGCCGATGATCGTCGAGTACGTGCGGCATCACACGACCTGATCCTTCACCCACGAAACGTAGCGATCGCTGCCACTGCCCACCGCGACGACGATGAACTCCGGCAGCTCGTAGGAATGGAGCGCCTGAACCCTCGCTTCCAGCGCCGCCAGGCGATCGCGCGTCGTCTTGATGATCATCTGACGCTCCGTGTCCCGCTGGACCTGTCCTTTCCATCGATAGACCGAGACCATCGGCGGATAGATATTGACGCAGGCGGCGAGCCGCTCGTCGACGAGCTGCCGCGCCCACTGCTCGGCGCGGTCATCGGCGGGAGCCGTTGTCAGGACGATGACGATGTCAGTCATGGCGGTGGGATGTTGTACTTTTTCCGAAACTGTTGTACCGTCGTTCGCGCGTGACCCAGGAGCAGACTCGACCAAGCGCGAAGCGCCGGACCCAGCCGTCGAAACGGCCGGCGAGAGGCCACCGAGTCGTCCAGTTTCTGCTGATCTTCGTGGCGGCCGTGACCATCATCGACGGTCTGGTTGGCGATCGCGGATTGCTGGCGATGCTCCGCGCGCGTCAGGAGTACGACGAGCTCGCCGCGAAGATCGCCCGCCAGCGCGCCGAAAACCTGCGCCTGCGCGACGAGGCGCGGCGCCTGCGCGAAGACTCCGCAACCATTGAAGAAATCGCCCGCCGCGACCTGGGGCTCATCAGGCCCGGCGAAAAGATCTTCATCGTCAAGGACGTCGCACCGCCGCGATCTACCGCTCCCTGACGCGATCCCGGAGCCACGACGGCGACGAGGGCGCGGGCGTGAAGTCATATCCATCCTCGACCTGGTTCCCGTAGCACAACGCCCCCGGTTGGCTGCACCGCGGACGCACGCGTGTCTGAGCGCACCGCTCCGGCCACTCGACCCCTTTCGGATCCGCCAGCAGCAGAATCTTTTCACAGCCGCTCGTCGCGACCGGCGGCCTCGCCGGCTCGCGGCCGGCGACCCGTTCGGCAAAAATCTCCGCGAGCGGATTGTCCAGCGCCGGCCAGCGGCGCCACACCGTGGAGGCGAGCGCATCCGGCTTCAGATAGTTGTCGGGCAACCGCGGCGCAAAGGTGACCGCGCACCACACCATCGACGCCGCCGCGAGTGCACGGAACCAGCGGCGCTCGGCGACCTCCGAGCTGGCCGAGAAGAACGGAACGGCCAGCGGCAGCAGCCAGAGACCGTACCGGCTGGGATTCGGGGTGCCGCCGCTGTTGAAATTCGTCGCCTGACTGAACCCGACAAGAAAGAGCGCGCCGATCATCAGCGCCGCGCCGTGCTCGGGCGTGACGAGGCGCCGAGGTGCCCGCCACAGCGTCACCAGCACGGCAGCCACGGCGGCGGCCGTCAAGAACGGCGCGTGAACGAGGATGCCGACGTTCAAATCCGTCAGGACAGCCGTCAGCTCGCGCGCTGACGGCCGATGCCAGTCAATGGCGCCGTGGAGCGCCGACCAGATCCCGAGCCGCGCATAGTAATAGAGCGGATGCATCGCCGCCAGCGCGCCGCCAGCGGCCAGCGCCATCCACATCCGAACGTTACGCCGGCCATGGATCGCGAACCCGCATGCGGCGGCGACGAGCATCGCGCCCGCGATCGGCGGGTTTTGTGCCGCGGCCACGCCAAACGCGACCACAGACCACCACGGTGCGACACTGAAACACACCGCGCCGATCGTCAGCAGCGAAAACGTGAAGACCTCTGTGTGGGCCTTGTCCACCCACCACAAAATGGGACCGGCCGCGAAGAACAACACGACAGGCGGCGGCGCACGCCTCCACAACACCGCCATCGCGATGAGCAGAAGCCCGATATTGAGCACAACAAAGCCGTACACGGGATTGACCCCGTTCGCCAGCGCGGCGCGGACGAACGGCGCAGCAAGCAGCGGGTACAGCCAGAAATGGGTGTAGTCCTGACGTCCGTCGGCGCCACGATAATTCAGATCGACGAGCTGAATGCCGGTATCGCCGGGGAAAAATGCCGGCACCTTCGCAATCACCGCGCCGGACACGCTGGGCGCGGAGCCGTCGGCGAGACTGAGCGCCATGGCGAGATATTCGGCGCCGTCGCCGACACGCCGGGGACTCGACAGCGAGACCAGGCTCAGGATCAATCCCACGCACGACGCCGCGAACCACGCGCCGGCGCCGCGCGCGGGAGGGACGAGCATGCTGCCGACGAGCAGCAGCACGAAGCCAATCACCGCCGGTCTTCCCGCCTGAGTCGCGGAGACTCCGACGCGGGCGAGGCGCAGCTCTCTTCCGCCGGTCAGGACGATGAGGATGGATGCGATCAGAAAAAACGCGGCCGCACCGACGAACACGGTCCGTAGCGTCGTGGACTCGGGCCAGCGCGCGGGGCGCGCCGCCGGCGCGACGCGCGGCGACAACCGATCAGACCTCAAGCGGCGCGATTATACGCCGCGGCGTTGACGTGCTGTTGGCGAGCCACGTCAGCGTGGCGCCGCTGACGAGCCAGTCGATGGTCGCTCTGGCGTTCTTGTCGCGACAACAGGAATCGGCGCACCCAGCGCACGCACCGGGGAGTTGTGCTTCAGTCACAGGTTGTCGATTTGACACCACCGTGGTTATGGCGCCGGAACCAATCTACGGCTCGAGCATCGCCGACCTTCGGCAATCACTTGCGCAGGTGGCACTTGACCAGGGGTCCCCGGACAAGAAGAATGGCGGCTGACGACCGCGTTGCCGACGCTCACGCGAGTCGGTTCTGTTTGCAGGCAGCGGCAATTGGCGCCGTCGACCCATACGACGTTAGGCTTTCGGAGACAAGAATGCCGGTGCTCGATCTGCACCCGTGGCAAGAGGGTCCGGTGGGACTGTTGCGGTTCGCTCGCGACACCTGTAGATCAGCCGATCAGCTGAATCAGTTGGTCGCCTTTCTCCTTCTCGATATTTGTGTTGAGACCACGATGCGGACGTTCCTGTCCCTTCCAGACGGCCTCGCTCCGTCAAAGGTCAAATACTTCGAGAGACGCAAGTTCGCCGAGGGCAACTTTCATGACTTGACCAAAGGAGTAGAAACCGCTTGTGCCACACCGATTGCGCAAACAGACCTGCACTACGTCAAGTACTACCATGCCAAACGCAATCAGCTCTACCACCAAGGCAGTGGAATAACCGTCGCGGCCGGCGACGTTGAGCGCTACATGGGCGTCGCAGCTTCCTTGCTGAACCATTTACTTGGCGCGGGCCAAGCCATTGCGCCTACACCGTCCGCTGACGCCGGCAACCCGACCAGGGAGCAAATAGCTCGGTTGAGTGCGGAACTCCCGAAGAATATCGATGAATTCAGAGAGCTCATCAGCGCCCTGTTTGAGACGATCGAGCCGCGACTGATTTATCCGACGACGATCCGACGACTGTCCGCAATCGCCTCTGGCATCGACGCTGTATCGTTTTCGCGAAAACTGAGCGACTTCAGGCAGCTTATAGAGAGCACAATCGAAGACCACGAGATCAGGACGTGGCTTTTGGATTTATTGGCGGACGATGTTACGGGGGACAGCGAGCAGACTCTCAAGAATACCCAGTTTTTGATGGAAGCCTGCAAAGATCACTACGACCTGTACTCTTTGATCGCGGGCGTCTTCTTCCTACCAGTAGGCGACGTGCGTAAAGATAGTGTGGATCGATACGACGATATCTCGTTCTTGGCGCAGGATGAGTACTCCATCATGGGCATCTACAGCGCATGCACGTTCTTCGCAGGCTACGTCTGGCACGACCAAGGCAGAGTGATGTTGGAGAACCTTCCCCTCGTCGAGCGGGGCATAGAGGTGAACGAGAAGCTGGTTGAGACGATCAAACGGTTGAGTGCCTTGACCAAAGCCTAACTTCGCATGCAGCCGACGCCGAACCGTCGTCAAGAGCGGCACGGCTGATGCGAAACGATCGTCAGCTGGCATTGCCGACCCGTAAGATCTCGGGCACAATCGGCGAGTGACATTCGAGATCGTAGGCAGCATCGAGCAAGTTGAGACCATTGCAGCAGGCCCCAGCGTCAAGGCGCGGTCGTTTCTTCGAAAACTCTACGGTCGTGGCCGGTGGCGGAAGAGAAAGGGAATCGCAATGGTACGGCTTCCGAATGGGAATTTGCGTCGCGTCGAGCTACATTGGTACGAAGCCCAAGGCATCGGCAAACGGGATCTCAAGATCAAGGACTACCTGGACAAGCGATGAAACGACTGGCCAAACAATTTGCGCTGTGCCTCGACAATGCTGGGAACGAAGCCTCGCTGATCCTCGGCAAGGTCTATCGAATTCTGCCCGATGCACGAGCCGCGAAGGACGACCTCGTAAGAATCGTTGACGAGAGCGGCGACGACTACCTCTTCGACAAGCATCAGTTCGCTTTCGTGGATTTCCCTCAGGCTGTCCGAAAAAGGATTCTCGCACTTCAACGGGCCAGCTAACAAAGCGTATCACTTGAGCCGCCGGCGCGGCTGCGATCAAGAGCGCCGCTGCTCAGCGCTGACGCCTATGCTGTTCTGGCGTGATCTCGGAGCGATCCTCCGCATCACCCGCCACCGAGCAGGCCCCCCTCAAGAGCGGGACCCGCGCAGGCGGCCCAGGAACACTCTCTGCGCGATACGTTTGCTGAAGTGATGGAATCAGGATGGACGGTGACCGACGCGCCTGTCAGACGAATCTCTTTTCAGCCAACGAGACCGAACTGTGAACAGACAACTTGCGAAGGAAGGTTTAGGTTGGGGCCTGGTCCTCTGGCTCATCGGCTACGCGCTCGGCATAATGCTCTTCGCTCTCGTGCCGGCGAACCTCATCGGCTGGATCATCACGCCCATCGGTACGGCGGTGACGCTTTGGGTCGCATTCAAGAAGGTGAACGGCAACACGCTGCGGCACTATGGTCTTGTGGCGCTTGTCTGGTTGTCGATCGCGCTTCTCGGCGACTACTTGTTCATCGTCACAGCGTTCAAGCCGGCGGACGGATATTACAAGCCGGACGTCTATCTCACTACGCGCTGACTCTCGCCATTCCGCTGTTTGCCGGCTGGAGAAGGACGCTGGGTCGATCCGGAACAAGGGGGTGAATGACAGCATGCACCAGACAGTGCGCTGTGCTGAACGGCGAGCGCGCCGCTGGTGACGCGCAGGCGTTGGATCAAACCCTCTTCGTTGCTAACGGTCCGTGCCATCATGTGGCCGTGGCACACGGCTCATTCGGCACGTTTGGGAGTACGCCGGCGAACGTGCTTCGATCGGCAATCTGGGAATAGAGATGCCGATGAGCAGCCTGACGAGTTCAGGGACCGTCGCGGCCGCCGGTCGGTGCG
>JAHFUI010000004.1:2639-26763 GCA_023265175.1 Acidobacteriota bacterium | reverse complement strand
CGGCTCATTCGGCACGTTTGGGAGTACGCCGGCGAACGTGCTTCGATCGGCAATCTGGGAATAGAGATGCCGATGAGCAGCCTGACGAGTTCAGGGACCGTCGCGGCCGCCGGTCGGTGCGATTGTGTCGCCGCAGCGCGCGGCTCAAGCCGCGCGTACGACGGACGCGCTGAAGATTGAAAAGCCAAAGAGTCACGTATGCGGGACAACGGAAGGGTCAGCCGGCGAGCGTTTGTTGCTGCCGGCGCCGGGCTTGCGGCAGGTGCCGCACTCTGGGCGCCGCGCAGGGCGGACGCGCTCCCGCGGTTGCGCGTGACCGGCTTCGATCTCTTGCCGGTCCGGGCGACCGACCGCACCGTCTGGCTGCTGGTTCGCCTTCGGACGGATGCAGGATTGACCGGGCTTGGCGAAGCCTCGGATGCCTTCGGGTTTGCGAATACGACCAAGCAGGACGCCGCCCGAATGGAATCGGAGTTGCGCGGGTTCTTCGGCTTCATTGAGGGGAAGTCGCCGCTCGAAATCGGAGCCTACCGCCGGCAGGGCGAGCCTCTGGTCGCGAAGGGAGGCCTAGTGGCAGCTACTGCGTTCAGCGCGATCGAGCAGGCTTTGTGGGACCTCACGGGAAAGGCGCTCGACGTGCCAGTCTGTTCACTCTTCGGCGGACGAGTGAGACAGACACTCCAGGTGTACGCCAACGTCAATCGGGCGACGAATCCGCGCTCACCGGCGGGATTCGCAGCGGTGGCGAGGGCCGCCGTGCAGGACGGGTTCCGAGCCGTGAAGGGTGCGCCGTTCGACGGCTTTCCCGCACCCGGCTCACCGGCAGCCTCAATCGAGGCGGCGGTGGAGAACGGCATTGCCTGTGTGGCCGCGATGCGCGATGCGATTGGACCGCAGGTCGAGTTGATGGTTGATTGTCATAGCTTCTTCGACGTGCCGCTCGCCCTGCGCGTCGCTCGGAGGCTGGAGCCGCAGAACCTGGCGTGGTACGAAGAACCGGTGGCACCGGAGCGAGTTGAAGAAACACGTGAGATTCGACGCGGGATCCAGCAACCAATGGCGGGCGGCGAGATTCTGTACGGTGTCGCCGGCTTCGCACCCCTCAGCCGCGATCGGACCGTCAACGTCATCATGCCGGACGTCAAACACTGTGGCGGGTTGCTCGAGCTGACGCGTATCGCCGCCGTGGCCGAGCGCGACGGCGTCGCCGTTGCGCCACACAACCCGAGCGGTCCCGTCTCGACGGCTGCCAGCGTTCAAGTTTGCGCCGTGGTGAAGAACTTCCGACTTCTCGAGTTCCAGTGGGGTGAGGCCGCGTGGCGGCACGACGTGGTGACTCCGCCCGAACGGTTCGAGAACGGGTCGATTCGCGTGCCGGAGCGGCCGGGATTGGGCATCGAGCTCAACGAGAAAGTCGTCCGCGCTCACCTGATGTAAGTGCACAGCCCGAACACTGCGCGTCGAATGCGCTGCGCCCGACGCCACACCACGCGACCATCAACACGCGTCGCGCGCTCAATTGCATTCGGTCATTCGTAACGTTCGACTTTGTCGAGCGCCTCGAGATCCGCCGCAATCACCCCTCGGCGGCGGACTTCTCCCTTCCCGTCGCCCTTGGCGATCGAGATGTCGATCGTTTCTTTGTCCAACTCGCTATAATCGGTCTGATTCCGACGCCGAAATCTGCCGGGAGGCTTGAAGACATGAAGACGCAACTCTTCGCAACATTGGTGGTCGCCGGGATCCTTGCGCTGGCGGCATCACCGGCCGCGGCTCAGACCGGGGCGCTCCGAAGCTCGACTCCGACGAGATCCGCCAAGGCATGGACGCCGACGCGGACGCCGTGGGGCGATCCCGATCTCCAGGGCTCCTACAACAACACCGACGAAAGCGGCACGCCGTTCGAACGCCCAGCCGAATTCGAGGGCAAGCGTCTGGACGATGTGACGCCGGCGGAGCTTGCAAAGGCGACCGACCAGCGGAACGAGCGCAAGCGCCAGGTGGCGCCTGGACTTGGCGGCGCAGAGACCGGCGCCGGACCGATCCACTGGTTCGAGGACTACAACTCGAAGAACAGCCGCGCGTGGCTCGTGACCGATCCGGCCGACGGCAAAGTCCCGCCGCAAACCGACGAGGCGCGGCAGCGGGCGAACGCGGCAGCCATCAAGCGCCGCGGCGGCAACGGCTTCAACGTCGGCCCGTTCGACGGCCCGGAGGATTTCACCCTGTACGACCGGTGCATCACGCGGGGCGTGCCCGGCTCGATGATGCCGGCCATTTACGGCAACTCGTATCAGATCGTGCAAGGACCGGGCTACGTCGCGATTCGGTACGAAATGGTGCACGAATCGCGCGTCATTCCGCTGGGCACTCGCCCGCACGTGGGCGCGGGCATCGAGATGTACATGGGCGACGCGCGGGGACACTGGGACGGCGACACGCTCGTGGTCGAGACGACCAACTTTGCCGAGCCGGCATCTTATCGTGGGGCCTCAAGACACTTGAAGCTGACCGAGCGATTCAAGCCGGTCGGACCCAAGACCGTCGAATGGTCCGCGACCCTCGACGATCCGCACACGTGGACGCGTCCGTGGACGTTCGCGATGAACCTGACGAGAGACGAAGCGCAGCCGGTCTTCGAGTACGCGTGTCACGAAGGGAACTACGCCATGTCGGCGATTCTGAGCGCCGAGCGTACCGAGGAGGCGAAGGCGGCCCGGCAACCCGGAAAGTGATCGCGCTGGCGTGGCCGCCTGCGATATTGCGGCTCGGGTCAATCACGATGATCGGGAAAATCGCGCTCCTCGCCCTGCTCGCGCAGAGTGCGGCTGGCCAGCCGCTGCCGGTGCCACAATCGACGGCCCCAGCCACCGTCGAAGGCGTCGTCGTGAAATTCGGAACCCGTGAGCCGATCGCCGGCGCCCGGGTGCAACTCGATCTTCAAGTCGACCCACTGCGAGACGCGCAACCACCGCCGGGCTCGCCGCCTCCCGTCATTCCGCCTCCTGTTCACATCGCCGCCACGACGGGAGTTGATGGCAAGTTCGTGCTCGACAACGTCACGCCGGGCGAATATCGGCTGTACGCCTTTCGCAACGGCAGCGGGTACGTGCCGGGCGAATACGGTCAGCGTTCGCCGACCGGACGTGGAATCAGCTTTGAGCTCAAGGCTGGCCAGAAGATAGCCGACGTGCAGCTCGCGTTGACGCCGACGGGAACGATCGCCGGCCGTGCGTACGACCGTGACGGTGAACCGGCGGGCCACGCGGTCGTGCAGGCGCTCAGACCGGTTTATCGCGACGGGAATCGCTCGCTCACGATCGTGCAAGCAGTCCTGACCAACGATCGCGGCGAGTACCGGTTGTTCTGGCTGCCGCCGGGGCAGTACTACGTGAGCGCGAAGGCGGGTCTCGGTGCGACCAGTCCAGCGCGCCCCAGTGGACGGGAGCCCTTCGGGGCGATGTTCTCGCCCGTGCGCATCACCGAGCCGGCGCGCGTGGTCACGTTCGAGGAGGCCTCATCACCCGTCGTGCTGAGTCGAACACTGGCGACCGGCGAAGTCGTGGAAGAACTTCAGGTACCGGTCTATTACCCGGGCACGACGGATGCGGCCGGTGCGACGCGGATCGATCTCCGGTCGGGCGGAAGCGCCGACGGCATCGACATATCAGTCGCGGCAGGCTCCATCCGCACCCACCGCGTACGCGGCATCGTCACGGCAAACGGACAACCGGTGGCCGGTGCGCAAGTTCTGGCGATACCCCACACGTCGGATCCAAGCATCGTAATTGCGAGCGACCGTTCGAATCCCGACGGCACCTTTGAGATCTCCGGCGTCGTCCCCGGATCGTATTTTGTGTTCGCAGATAACCGAGGCATGACAGGCGGCGTCGCGATCCAGGTCGGCGACGCGAACGTTGACAACGTCGCCATCGCCGTGACCTCGGGATTCCGACTGTCCGGCCGAATCATCGTCGACGGCCGCTCGCGGACTGGCGGCGACCCCAACGTCGCGAACCTGCGCGTGACCTTGCGCCGGGATCCGGACATCCTGGGCATGCCCAGCGCCGGGCCGTCATTCAGCCCTCCTCCGGCGGCTGACGGCTCTTTTGTGCTGGAAGGTGTGGCGTCCGGTGATTTTCGCGTGACGCTTGGCAGGCCCGGGCCGTCCCCGTCGCTGCCACAAGACGCGTACATCAAATCGATGCGGATGGGGACCGCTGATGTCCTGGAGAACGGACTCCACCTCTCGAGCCAGCCGCGCGATCCGCTGGAAATTGTCATCGGGGCAAACGGCGGAAGCATCACCGGCATGGTCGTCAACACGAGAAGAGAACCGGTGCCGGGGATCGCCGTCGTGGTGGTACCCGATCTTCCCGATCGCTCCAAGAGCGATCGCTACAAGCGCGTCTCGAGCGACGGTTCCGGCCGGTTCCGGGTGCAAGATCTGGCGCCGGGCGACTACACGCTGTTCGCCTGGGAAGACATCGAAGAAGGCGCGTGGCACGATCCCGACGTCATCCGCGCATACGAGGGTCGCGGGACTTCGGTTCGGATTCGCGAGGGCAGCGACGAGAGTGTCCAGTTGACGGCGATCGCGGTGCGATAGCCTTTGGTTTAAGAGCGTGTTACGAAATCAACCGCCCGCGGGTGGCCGCGAACGGGGCCGCCCCGCAGGGCGCGGAGGCGTGAGCCGTGACCATGGCTTTTCGCCGAGCACCCGGTGGGGCTGTTCGGGGACAGGACCCGCAGACGTGAGTTTCGCCAACACGCTCTAAGCAAATGTTGCCCGCCATGCACATCTTGGAGCTCGCGGTCATCGCGCTGCTCGCGCAGAACGGCGTGACCCAACCGCTTCCCCCCAATTCCATTCACGGCAGCGTCGTAAAGGCCGGGACGAGCACTCCTCTGTCCAAGGCCATTGTCGAGGTTCATGCCGACAGCGCGAGCGGTCCTGTGGTCTCCAGCACAGTCACGGACAGCGACGGAAGATTTCTCTTTCGGAATGTGCGGCCGGGACGCTATCTGCTTGTCGTGGCGCGATCGGCCTACGTGCGCCGGCTGCTCGCGGTGATCGTCGGAGACGGACAGGACACGCCGGACGCACAAGTGGCTATGACGTCGACCGTGGCCATCTCCGGCCGGATCTCCGGGACCAGCGGCGAGCCCATCGGCAATGTCGAAGTGCAGGCGTTGAAGCCGTCCTATCCAGATGGCCGGCGCGTGCTCACACCCGTGCAGTCGGTGCGCAGCGACGATCGCGGCGAGTACCGATTGTTCTGGCTGCCCCCGGGCCGCTACTACGTGAACGCCACGCACCCCACTGCGCAAGATAGACCGGGCCTGGTGACGGCGAACTTCGCCGGCAACTTCTTCGGCGGCGGCGGACCGGGAGGGCCCGCCGGCCTCCGCATGGTCAGAGGCACCGGTGAACCCGCGGCCGAGGCGCAAGCGCTTGCCGCCGTCTCCGAGGATAGGCCGCCAACTGACCGGTATGTGCCGGTCTACTTTCCTGGAACGATCGATGAGCAGGCCGCGAGCGCCATCGACTTGAAGTCCGGGGCAGATGTTGCGGGCGTGGACATTCCACTCGCGCCGGTGCATGCGCACCACGTGCGCGGCGTCGTCATCAACGGAGCGACCGGACAAGTCGCTCAGTACGCGGGGCTCAGGGTCGCCAATGAGGATGCTCCTGCAGGCGGTCCGGGCGGCGGCCCTGGCGGCGGACTGGACGGCGGTGGCGACGCGCAGATCGACCCGGACGGATCGTTCGACCTGACGCTGTTTCCGGGATCGTACACATTGATTGGAACCGCCGGCACCGGAGTCGGGTATGTCTCCCTCCAGGTCCGCGATGCCGATATCGACGGCGTTCAGATCGTCGCGCTGCCCGCGTTCAACATTCCCGGCCGCATCGTCAGCGATGGCGGCGCCAACCCGGACCTCGAAAAGCTTCGCATCAGCCTGCGGCGCGACGTCGCCGTCCAGACGTCGTCCTCTTCGTACAGTTTGCCGCGTCCCGATGGATCGTTCGTCGTGGAGGCGACGCCGGGCGACTTTCGACTCAGCATCGCTCCCCTTCTGAATTCGATTCTTGCGCCGCCGTTCCTCAGCGTGCCCAAGAGTCTCGAGACCGCCTATGTGAAATCGATCCGCCTGGGCGACGTCGACGTCTTGAACGGCGGCCTGCACGTCGATCGTCCGCCGGCCAGTCCGCTCGAAATCGTCATCGGTACGAACCCCGGCGTGGTCGACGGTACTGTTCTGGACGAGAGCCAGAGCGGGACCGCGGGCGCAACCGTGGCACTGCTGCCCGATGTTCGTCGCCGGTTCGACCTGTATCGAGCCACGATCACCGATTCGTCCGGCCGCTTTCATCTGGATCACGTGCCCCCAGGCGACTATCGCGCGTTCGCGTGGGAAGAGGTGAGCGACGGAGCCTGGCAGGATCCTGAGTTTGTCCGCGCGGACGAGAACCGCGGAACTCCTGTCCACGTCGGAGAAGGAACAGTAGTCGCCATTCGACTGACAGCGATCCCGCCGCAATGATGCCCGTGATTGATGCTATACTGGCACGCAAAAAACCTTCTCCATGAAGAACAAGTACACGATTCATTCCGGACTGATCGCCGCCTCCATCGCGTTCGTGTCGTTGGGCGCGATCGCAATCGCCCAAACACCGACGCTCAAGCAGCCCACAGCCGCCGATTGGGCCGCTCTCGTCAAGCTGCCGGACTTTACGGGCGTATGGGAGATCGGTCGTGAACCGGCACCTCAGCGAGGCGCAGCTCGTGGCGGTGCACCCGGTAATGACGGTGCACCCGCTGCTGCCGGTACCCGAGAAGATGCCGTTCCCGCCGCTGGAAATCGCGGAGCCGGCGCAACAGCCGCACCGGCGCCCGCCCGAAGAGGCGGAGCCGGCGCAGGCGGAGGTCGCGCAGGAGGGCCGTCGCTGACGCCTGAATACGCGGCCAAGAGAGCGGCGCTCCTTGCCAATTCGTCCGAGGACAATCAAACGGCCAACTGTCTGCCTCCGGGCATGCCAGGCATCATGGGCCAGCCCTATCCGATGGAGTTTCTGCTGACGCCCGGTCAGGTGACGATCCTGATCGAGGCGTACAACCAGATTCGCCACATCTACACCGACGGCCGCAAGCTCCCCCCGGATCCGGACCCGACGTTTCACGGCACGTCGGTGGGACGGTGGGAGGGCGACACCTTGGTCGTGGACACGGTCGGCTTCTCTCCGATCACGCAGATCGCGAGCGGCGTCCCCCACAGCGATAGAATGCGGATCGCCGAACGCTTCCGGCTCACCGATCCCGATACGATGAGCATCGAGACCACAATCATCGATCCGGAGGCATTGACAACCCCGTTCACCTCGAGCCGGACGTTGAAGCGTCATCGCAACTGGACGCTCGCAGAGTACATCTGCGAAGAGAACAATCGAAATTCCGTGGACCAGGCCGGCAAGTCCGGAATCAACCTCGCACCGCCGAAGCAAAGGTAGAGCTTATGCAGACCACCATGAGACAGACGATCCTTTCCGGACTCATAGCGGCCGTCCTGATGGCCGCAAGCTCCGATCTGGTGCAGGCGCATCATTCCTTCGCCCCATTCGACATGGCCGCGCAGAAGACCGTCACGGGCACGGTCAAACGAGTCGAGTGGACGAACCCACACATCTGGATCTGGTTGGACGTCCCGAACGAACAAGGCGTCGTCGAGCCGTGGGGCTTCGAGGGGATGAGTCCGAATTACCTGTCGCGTCGCGGATGGACACGAACCATATTGACGGTCGGCGACAAGATCACGATCAGTTACCGTCCGCTGAGAAGTGGCTTGAACGGCGGGATGTTCGTGAGCACGAAGCTCGCTGACGGCCGGCTGCTGACGATGTCCGGCGCGTCGACAACGGATGATCGTTAGGGCCCGGCAAGGAATAAGGTGACCATCTGGAGACCCCAGATTTGAGGCGGCTGCAAGGCGCGCCGAGCGATGCAATGCCAGCGCATTGTGAGCGAGAAGCAACGACGCAGCCGCCCAAAGATGGGGTCTCCCCTGTGGGGCCGGGCGATTTTCGGCTGCGACTTCATCGCTCGTCCTCGACGTAGCGCTGCGGCTACGCCGTCGTCCTCGCTCTTCGTCTCGCTCGAAAATCGCCTCGGCCAGATGGTCACCTTATTCCTTGCCGGGCCCTTAACGCCCGCGATCAGAACGGCTCATTTCACTCCTGAATCCACTGGCTCAATCCTGAGCAGCGCGGCCTTATCCTCTTCCGTCAGGAGGTACAGCAATCCGTCCGGCCCCTGCCGCACGTCGCGGATGCGCTGATGCAGGTCGCGCAGCAGCGCTTCCCGCCGAAGCTCCTCCCACTTATCGTTGAAGACGAGCCGCTGCAGCTGTCCCGTGGGCGACATCTCGCCTTCGCGCATCCCGCCGACGAACACGTTTCCCTTCCACTGAGGAAAGCGATCGCCCGTGTAAAACGTCAGCCCCGAGGTCGCAATCGACGGTACCCAGAACACGATTGGCTCCTCCATGCCTTCGCGCGACGGTGTCATGCGCGGACCCCGGTAGTCGCGGCCGTAGCTGACAACGGGCCAGCCGTAATTCTTGCCCGGCTTGATGATGTTGAGCTCATCGCCGCCGTTCGGCCCATTCTCCGTTTCCCACACGTCGCCGTTGTACGGGTTGATCGTGAGGCCGAGTTGGACGCGGTGCCCCATCGAGTAGATAGCTGGCTTGTAGCCGGTTTTCCCGACGAACGGATTGTCCGGCGGGATGCTGCCGTCGTCGCGGAGCCGAAGCACCTTGCCCGCAAGGTCGTTCGTGTGTTGCGCGCGATCCACGCTGACTGCGGGCCCGGTGCCCGGGCCGCCAATCCCCATGTAGAGCGTGCCGTCCCGGCCGAAGACGATACGTGACGCCTCCATGTCGACATCGTCGGCGACAAAGATATCGCGCACGTCCGTGAGGGCCTTGCCGTCCCAAGTCCCGCGCAGGATGGCATTGCTGGCGAGGTTGTCGCCCACCGGTTTGTGATACGAGATGAAGATCCACTTATTCTCGGCGAAGCGAGGATGGAGCGCGATGTCCATCAACCCCGCCATCGTCGCCCTGGAGAGAACCGCCGGTACGCCGGCGACCGGATTGGGATCGAGCACGCCGTCGCGCACGAGCCGCAGGCGTCCCACGCGCTCGGTGATCAGCATGCCGCCGTCAGGGAGAAACGCGAGGCTCCACGGATGCGAGAGCCCTTTGGTGACGACGACCACGCGGATGTTCTGCTCGGTCGTCTGGAACGTAAACGGGCCGTCGCCGAGCGGCGGCGAGGGCAGCGGTCGCGGACCGGGGGGCACGGCGCCCCGCTGATCGCGCACTGTCGGGTAGGGATACTGCTTTTGCTGCGCGCGGCCGGCGACGACCCATGCGAGCAAGAGAAAAGCGACCAACGTGGCGCCGGGCACCCAACGCCCGGACAAAATGTTCTTCATCAGACAGGCCTCCGTGCAGGGCACTAGACTATAATCCACCCGTCGCGGCCAGATGCAACAACAGGAAGTCAGCATGCGTGAGCGAATTCTCGCCGCTGTTCGGTTGCTGGCAGTCGGGTTGGAGGTGGTCACGCTTGTTGGTGTCGCCGCGGCGGCACAGGGTCCGGCGGGCACCGGCAAGAAGTTGACCTGGGTCCATCCAAAAACGCCGTGGGGCGATCCCGACATCCAGGGCATGTGGCCGAGCGGATCGATGAGCGGCGTCCCGTTTCAACGCCCCGAAACATTTGGCGAACGAGCGACGTTGACCGACGATGAATTCGCGCGGAGAGAGAAGGCGGTCGAGGGCCTGCGCACCGGAAGCTTCGTCATCGGCGCGTGGGGCGAGCCGGGGAAGGCGCAGCGTCAAGCCTCGCTGATTGTCGACCCGCCGAACGGGAGGATGCCGGCGCTCACGCCGGAAGGCCTCAGACGAGCTGCCTACGTGCACAGCAGTTGGCAGGACCGTCCGTTCGACAGCGTGGACGATCTTGACACGTGGGATCGGTGCATCACGCGCGGCCTGCTCCCCTCCATGCTTCCCGCGCAGTACAGCAACGGGATCCAAATCCACCAGGCCCCGGGCTACGTGGTCATCCGCAACGAGATGATTCACGAAGCGCGCATCATCCCGCTCGACGGCCGGCCCCATCTCGGCGCCAGGGTCGTGCAGTACATGGGAGACTCGCGGGGGCACTGGGAAGGCAACACGCTCGTCATCGAGACGACGAATTTCAACGGCAAGACCGCCGCGACGAACCCGGGGACCAGCGGGTCGCCCCAGCAGAACAACATCCCGACCAGCCAGCAGATGCGCATCGTCGAGCGTCTGACGCGCGTCGACGACACGATCAACTACGAAGCGACGGTCAACGATCCGATCGTCTTCACGGCGCCGTGGAAGGTCGCCATGCCGCTGAAGTACGAGCCGGACTACCAGTTATTCGAGTACACCTGCCACGAAGGCAACTACGCACTCAAGAACCTGATCACCGGATCCCAGGCCGAGAGGGCCAGGGCGGCGGCCGAAGCGAAACAACCGTAAGAGAGGCGGAGCTGAACTTCTCGTGACTCGCCCCTTGCACGCGATCGTCGCCGGAGTCATCGTGGCCGCGTCGGCCGTGACGCCGGCGGCGATTCCCGATCCTGTGCGCCTCGATTCGGGATCCGTGGCGGGCCTGACGACAGCCGGCGGCGTCCGGGTCTTCAAAGGCATCCCGTTCGCCGCGCCGCCGATCGGTCCGCTGCGCTGGAAAGCGCCGCAGCCGGTGAACAAATGGGACGATGTCCGGAAGGCCGACCAGTTCAGCAGCGTCTGCGTGCAGCCGTCGGGCGGCCGTGCCCGCCTGAATGTCTCGGTCGATCTGCCGGACTCGCCGAAGACCAGCGAGGACTGCCTCTATCTGAACGTCTGGACGGCGGCGGTCTCACCGTCCGAGCGGCGGCCGGTCATGGTCTGGATCTTCGGCGGCGCTTACACGGAGGGCGCCGGATCCAGTCCGCACAACGACGGCGAGGCGCTCGCGCGCAAGGGTGTCGTGGTCGTCACGTTCAACTATCGACTGGGTCCGTTCGGCTTCTTTTCTCATCCCGAGCTCACACAAGAATCAGGACACAACGCGTCCGGTAACTACGCGTTGATGGATGCGATCGCGACGCTTCGATGGGTGCGGACGAACATCGCCGCCTTCGGTGGCGACCCGCGAAGCGTCACCATCTTCGGCGAGTCGGCGGGATCCTCGATGTCGGCGGGGCTCGTGGGATCCCCGGAGGCCAGGAACCTCTTCCAGCATGCGATCTCTGAAAGCGGCGCGTGGATGGGATTGAGCATGGCGCCCATGCGCACGCGGGCGGCAGCCGAACAACCGGCGGCTGGACGCGGAGGCGCGGCGGCGCCGCCACTCGCCGCTCTTGCCGAGCTGCGCGCACGGTCGACTGAAGAGGTGACGCGCACGCTTCGAGGCGCGGGGATGATCGTTGACGGCTGGATCATCCCAGAGGACCTGTCGATCGCGTTCGCGCAGGGCCGGCAGAACGGGGTGGACGTGCTCGTCGGATCCAACAAGGACGAAGGCACGTTCGCGGGGCCGACGACAGCGGCGCAGTGGATCGCCCGCGTCCGGGGCCGGTGGGGTGATCTGGCCGACGAGTATCTGAAGTTGTACCCGGCCGGTTCAGATGCGGAAGCCGGCGCGTCGTCGCAGATGGCCTTTCGCGACGAGATGGCGTGGCATATGCGCGTGTATTCGGAGCTTCAGACCAAGCGTGGAAAGCGCGCGTATTGGTACTTCTTCACCCACGAGCCGCCGGTGGCCCCAGGCACTCGCGACCTCAAGGCGACGCACACCGCCGAGATCCCGTACGTCTTCAACAACCTGGCGCCGCCGCGCGTGTTTCCCGACGCGAGCTCGCCGGCGCTGGCGGTCGCGTCCCCCCGAGACCGCGCGTTCGCGGAGACCATCTCCTCCTATTGGGTGAATTTTGCCAGGAAAGGCGACCCGAACGGCAGCGGACTCCCGGCGTGGCCCGCGTTTCGAGACCGGGGCAGCCGGCCGATGGTCCTCGGCGACATCAAGGAGACGCCGGACCCGGCGCGGCTCGCCCTGTACGACGCGCTGTACGCGAAGCAAGTAGCCACGAAGTGATCAGTAAGGCGGATCGATTTTGCTGTCGCGACCGACGACACAAGGGCTTACACTAACGGCTGAAGCGACAGTAGCGATGAAAGGACATCCAATGCGCATACGAGCTCTCAGGCTGCTCGGGCCGGTCGCGATCGTCGCGGTCGTGTCGCCGGCGTCAACCGCTCTCCGTGCACAAACCGCTGCCGGGTCAAGCCAGGCGTCGACTCCCCCCACGCAGGCGGCGCCGAAGCCAGCCAGCCGAAAGGTGACGCTTCGAACACCGTGGGGCGATCCCGACCTGCAGGGGGTGTGGGACTACAAGACCATTACGCCGCTCGAACGACCCCAGGATATGGCCGGCCGCGCCACGCTGACCGATGAGGAAGTGACCACGCTCGAAGCGCGAGCCGGAAAGCGTCTGGACGAGCCGCCGGACGCGAGCGTGCCGGCCAACCTCATACACGCGCCGTACATGACGGATCCGGGACGCAAGGTCCTCGACGACAGGCGCACCTCGCTGATCATCGAGCCGGCCGACGGGCGCATTCCACCGCTGACGCCGGAGGCGCAAGCGCGGGTCGCCTCACGCCGTGGCACGCGCGGCGGCGGCTCAGACGGACCGGAGGAGCGCAGCTCGCTCGAGCGCTGCATCACGTGGGGCTTCCCCACGGCGATTCTTCCGGGCCTCTACAACAACAACATCCGAATCGTGCAGGGGCCCGGGTACGTCGCGATCACGCACGAGATGGTGCACGAGACGCGCCTGGTTCCGCTCGATGGACGCGCGCCGCTTGGGCCGAAGATCCATCAGTGGTTCGGCGACTCCCGCGGTCATTGGGACGGCGACACGCTGATCGTGGAGAGCCAGAACTTCTCGGACAAGACCAACTATCGGGGCTCCGGTGCCACGCTGCACACGATCGAGCGCTTCACTCGCGTGGGCAAGAACGCGATCGACTACCGGCTCACGGTCGACGATCCGCACACCTTCGTGCGGCCGTGGACGGTGGCGCTGCCGATGCGCACGAGTGAAGGAGACCTGTACGAGTATGCGTGCCATGAGGCGAACCGTGGTCTCTTCGACATCCTCGAAGTGGCTCGCGACGAAGAGAAAGCGGCCACTGAAGCCGCGAAGAAGCAGAAACCGTAGCAGGAGGAATCTGATGGACAAACGGTTCGCGCTACCGATGGTCGCTCTTTCGCTGGCGCTGGCGACAGTGCCGGTTGCGGCGCATCATTCGTTTGCGGCGGAATTCGACGCCACCCAGCCGGTCACCTTGAAGGGAACGGTCACGTTGATGGAATGGCTCAATCCCCACGCGTGGATCCACATCGACGTGAAGAATCCGGACGGCACGGTGACGCAATGGCTGATTGAAAGTGGGACGCCGAACACGCTGTTCCGGCGCGGGTTCACGAAGGACTCCCTGAAGGCGGGCACCGAGATCATCGTCGAGGGCTACCGCGCCAAGAACGGCAAGAACCGGGCGAACGGCCGCGATCTGATGCTCCCGAACGGGAAACGGCTGTTCCTCGGGTCGTCCGGTACCGGCGCGCCTGCTGACGGAAAGGACTCGTCCGAGAAGTAAGGGTGACGCCGATGACAACTGTGAAAGCTGGCGTGGTTTTCTTGTTCCTGAGTGTCTTCGGCGCGGCGATGGCAGGGGCCGCCGAGACACCTTCTCCCGCGCTGCTGGTGCTCGACAAGACGGACAATTCGCTTGTCATCGTCGATCCAGTCGGTCTGAAGTCCGTTGGCCGGGTGCCGGCGGGCGAGGACCCGCACGAGGTCGTGGTATCGGACGATGGGAAGATCGCTTACATCTCGAACTATGGGGCGTACGGACGCCCGGCTCCGCTCCGAAGCATTTCCGTGGTCGATCTGATCGCCCAGCGCGCCCTGCCTCCCATCGACCTGGGGGCCTTGGGTGCACCCCATGGGCTCGCGATGTCGGGCGGCAAGCTGTACTTCACGGCGGAAGCGAACAAAGTGATCGGCAGCTACGATCCGGTCACCAGGAAGATCGACTGGCTGCTCGGTACGGGCCAGGACCGCACGCACATGGTGGCGGTGTCCAACGAGCGGATGGTCACGACGAATGTCAATTCGGCGACCGCGAGCATCATCGAACGTGGCGAGACGCCCAATGCTCCGGCTGGACGCGGGCCGGCGCCGGTTGACTGGCATGTGACGAACGTTCCGGTGGGCCGGGGCGCGGAGGGGTTCGACATCTCTCCGGACGGCAAGACAGCGTGGGTCGCGAACGCGCAGGACCGCACGGTCTCGATCATCGACATCGCCAGCAAGAAGGTGACACAGACGTTGACCGTGTCGGCCGGCGGCGCCAACCGGCTGAAATTCACGCCCGATGGCAAGCTGGTGTTCATCTCCGATCCGCGCGGCAGCGACCTGGTGGTGATCGACGCCGCGACTCGTCAGGAGACCAGGAAGATCGCGGTTGGACAGGGCGGCGGCGGCATTCTCATGGTGCCGGATGGTTCGCGCGCGTTCGTGGCGCTCGGCCAGGAGAATGTCGTGGTCGTGGTCGACCTGCGCTCGTTGACCGTCACCGGCCGGATCCAGACCGGCAGGAATCCCGATGGTCTGGCGTGGGCCGTGCGGAAATGACTGTCGATCAACTGACGACTGACGACTGTCGACTGACGACTGTCGACTGACGACTGTCGACTGACGACTACTCCACGTACGCCGGAGCTTTCGGGAGCTTCGCATGCGTGGCGATGTCGTGCTCAATCCATAACTGCGCACCGGTCGTCTTGATGAATGCCTCGATCTTCTGGCGGGACGCGCGAGACTGCTCGGCGTTGAACTCGAACGTCGGCACGCGTCCCGTCGTGCGCTCCTCGGGGTAGTGGTACAGGTCCCCGGCGAGCAGGACCGGGCCGGTCTTGGCCAGCTTCACGAACAGAACTTGGTGACCGGGCGTATGCCCCGGAGCCGACTTGACGACGACCGTGCCGTCACCGAAGACGTCGAAGTCCTCGTTGTCGAGCAGCCTGGTCTTCGCGCTTTTCAGCGCACCAAAGTGCGACGGCTGGATGATGCCCTCGGGCTTCTCGGCGAACATCGCGTCGCGCTCGGCCTTTTGCGCGATCCATGTTGCGCCGGCGAAGTCGTTCGCGTTCGCCGTGTGGTCCGAGTGAAAGTGCGACAGCGCGAAGTAGGTGACATCGGACGGCTTGTAGCCGGCGGCGGCGAGCTGCGGCTTGAGCGGCTTGCTCGCCGACATGCGGCCCTCGGCCACCGGAGCACCGTCCGCCTTGAAGCTGGCGTCGGGAATCACGCCGCTGTCGAACATCAGCGTGCCTCTCGGATGCACGATGAGGTAGGACACCACGACGAAGTCAGGCTCTTTGATCTCCTCCCTCTTGAAGTTGAACAGACCCGGATCGAGACCCTTGATGCTGCCGTTCTCGAACACGTAGATCCTCGGCGTCTTCGGCGGCGCGGGGCGATTCTGTGCGATCGCGCCGGTGCCGATCAGTATGAACAGGATCGAAAGGCCGAGCCATCGGGTGAGACGAGTCATCTTCGCTCCTCACTTCCTCACTTCTTGAGATCGTCCGCCCGCGCTCCCGTGAGCATGTTCTTCAAGCCGTAGTTCCCTTCGTGGCACGCGTACTCGTACACCTGCTCGCCGTGGTCCTTCTTCTTCAGGATCATCGCGAACGACCACGGCCGCCCCCACGTGTGCGGGTCGTCGAAGGTGACCTTCCACTCGACAATCCCTGGCGCGACCGGCGTGAAGTGCTCCGTCATCTTCAGGTTCTCGCTGGCCCCGCGATACGCGCTGCGGGCGGTGAAATTCGTGGTCTCGATAGCCAGCGTGTCGCCCTCGTACCAGCCTCGCGCGTCGCCGAGATCGAGGTGCAGGTCTTTCCCGATATGAGGGCGGCGTTCACCGCGATCGATCGGCACGACGCGGTGTTCGTGGATCATCTCGTATCGCAGGGCCACGGACTCCTTGCCCTGGATCAGCTCGTAGTAGCTGCCGTATCCCGCCGGCATCATCGAGCTCGGAATGCCCCGCGTGATGCAGCGATCGTAGAGCCCCAGGTCCTCATAGCTGTTGAACGGCCCGATTGGATTCGCGTTGCTGCTCACGCCGCGACCCAGGCCGGTGCGAGGCCGGCGCGCGCGCTCACGCGCTTCCTCGGTCACCGGCGGAACCTTGCCGTCCGGCGGATCGACCAGCAGCCACGGGGTGCTGTGCTTCCGCTCGAACGTGTCGAAAATCAAGTGCGTCGGCGGACGGATGCCGCCGGCGAACTCGGTTCCGGCGACGCCCGCGTTGAACTGCTCGTTTCGCTGCTTGTTGAGCGCCGCCAATTCTTCGGGCGTGATGTCCTGGATCCTGCGCCCCTCAAACTGCGCCGGTCGCTCGAGGGGAACCCCCGTCTCGTCGTCGTTGCTGTAGACGCCGGTCAAGTCCGGGTCGCCCCACGCCGTCCGGGGCGGCGCCCAGCCCGCCTTTGCAGCCTTCGCTGGCGGCTTCGGTGACTGGGCGGACACCAGCGTGAGCGACGCCGCCGCGGTCAGCACTGTCAACGAGGCCAGGGATACCAGGAATCGATGATGACGCATGGGAGACTCCTCTCGAAAAGTCCGACCTTCGCCGAACGCCTGCACTTCCACCTTTATCACAGCCCCGCTGCGCGGGGACCAGCCGTCTTGCGTGAAAAACTTGACTCATTCGCTACAAGTCTTCGCAGTCAAGACGGCTCGCCGACCTGATCCTCTAGAACGTCAGCTCCGCGCTGATTCGGATCATCCTCCCCGTCAAAACGGAGGTTGGCGACAACCACGCCGACGCGCCAGACGTGACGGTCGGGTTGAACGCCTGATTGTAGGACAGGATGGCGGCGGAGTTGAGCGCGTTGTACATGTCCAGGCCGATCATTGTCCGCGTGCCGCCGAACTTCAGCACCTTGGCCACGCGGAGATCGAGCTGGTTGATGCGATTCCCGTACATCGTGCCCGGCTCGACCAGGTTCACGGTGACGCTTGTCGCGGCTCCCGAGAGGGGTCTGCCGAGCGACTGCGCCGCGACGGCGGAGGTGACGACGTAATTCGCACTGAGCAGCGCCCCCGGCTTGCTCTGGAACACCGCGCTCAACAGGACGCCAACCTTCGGAACCGTGTACGAGGTGAGCCCTCTCATCTGGGTGAGCACGCCGTAGGCGACGTGGCAGTAGGGGCTCGTGGTGCTCACGGTGGAACCCACGAGACCGGCGCCGATGCCCGCGCTGAGCTCCGGCAGATTCGCTCTCACCTCGCACGCGTCCGCCACGTTCTGGCCGGTGCTCGTGCCGCCCTGGACCGTGAGCCCTCCGGGCACCCGCACGTTCAACGAAATGTCGACGCCGTTGAACGACTGATGCCAGTTGCCGAACTGGCGCGAATCCGTGACGTTGTTGCTGATTTGACCGGCCAGCGTCGGAACGACGTCATACAGACCGGAGATCGTATTCCCTCCGCCGTTGGGCAGGCGTGAATCGACCGGCGCCACGATGCTGTACGGCGTGTAGTCTGATTTCTGCGTCAGGATGTTGTCGTTGACCGTGAAGCCTTGGAACGTCCGCCGCGCGTAGGCGACCTCGAGAGACGCACGCGGAAGCAGCTGCTGCTGCACGGAGAAGCCGAGACTCCAGTCGGAGGGACGGACGCCCCACCCGCTCAGGAGCGCCGGATCGAAGTTGTTGGTCAGCACGTTCTGCCCGAACCGCAGATTCGAGATCGGCCCGCAGAAATCGCCGCCGCTCGGACGGGCATCGTTCTGCAGCGGGTTCAGCAGATCGCAGTCGGGTTTAAAATTTCCGTTCGCGTCGGTCCAGGTCCGCGTGACGTTCCCCGTGGAGAAGGCGCCGCCTCCGGTGATTGGCAGCCGGTTGGTGGGGTTCGCGTTGGCGTAGTTCGTGGAGGTGCCGACGCCCTCGAGATATCTGCCAACGTTGAACTTGAGCGCGGTTTTCCCGTTGCCGAACACGTCGTAGGCCACGCCGATTCTCGGCGTGATGTCCTTGTAGCTGTCGACGCCTTTCGTCTCATCGAAATGGATCGGCGTCGGCAGAAACCTCGATGGTCCCTCCTGCTGCTCTGGGAACCAGCTGTTGGCGCGATCGAAGCGGAGCGCCCCCTGCAGGGTCAGGCGGCCGAGCGTCCACTGCTCCTGCGCGTAAAGCGCGTGCCACGCGGCGCGCGCGTTGTTCACCCAGGGCGAGATCGACTCGGTGAGCTGGTTCGGGATGCCGTTGTTGACACGGAACGTGAGGTTCTGGCTGTTGGTGAACCACGTCCGATCGTCCGTGAAGAGCGTGCCCAGATAGCCGACCTTCACGCTATGGGCGCCGGTGACGTAGGACGCCGACGCCCTCCAGGTGTACGCACCGGTGTAATCGCTGGCGTAGTCCTGCGAGCGATAGACCAGGCCGGGAATATTGCCGTTCGCGGCACAGCCGCCCGCGCCCGCGCACTGTTCAGAGACGCGAATGAGATCGTGCGTGGGATTCGGATCGCGCTCGAAGTTGCCCCACCCGTAATAGGTGGTGCCGAAGCCGGCGTCCAGCAGCAACCGGCTCGTCGCGGGCGCCGACCACGTCAGTTGCGTCACGCGGAGCGGCTTGTACTGGCTGAGGCCGCCTGCCTCAGGCGACATGCGTGCGGGATCCGTGATGCCGTAGGTGGTCCCTTTGCACGCGCGGCAGACGACCTGCTCGTCCCAGAACCCGCCAATCTTGTTGCGGGCCGTAGCCTGCCACGTGACGCGCGCGCTCCCGTTCTCCCACGTCCGATCGGTGAATTGCGGTCTGCTCAGATCCGGGGAATACGTCCACTTCGTCGCGTCACCGGCATTGTTGTTGTAGAAGATGTTCGCGATGGTACGCGTGCTGCCCTGCGTGCGCGCGTTCACGAAGTACCACACCTTGTCCCGCTTGATCGGGCCGCCGAAGGATCCGTTCAGGTCGTACACCTTGTTGATCGGCGTCGGCACCTGGAGGCCGGCCGCCTTGATCGCGTCGGTGAAATTGTCGGACTCCAGCGGCTCGCCGGTTGCGCTGAAGAACACCGCCCCTGAGTTTCTGTTGCCGCCCGTTTTCGGCACGAGGTTCATCACCAGCCCCGCGGTCTCCTGCTCGCCGAGACCACCAGAGCTCGTGAACGAGACTTCCTGCGCGTTGCCGACGTCCGCCACGTAGGTCGGCGGCTGGCCGCCGCCAGGCGGATTGCCGATGTTGAGCCCGTCGACCGTCATCCGGCTTTCGTTGGCCCGGCCGCCGTGAATCGGAAACTGAGTCGTCACGATGCCCGTCGACACGTCGTTGATGTTGGTGAGCACGCCGGGGACGAGCGCGACCATCGAGTTGTAGTTGCGCGTGTTCGGAATGGAGCGGAGAACGTCGTTGCTCAGCGTCATCTCCCGCTTCGCGCTCGATATGTCCACGACCGGTGTCTGGCCCGTGACGGTGATCGTTTCGGAGAGGCTGCCGACCTTGAGATCCGCGTTGACGGTCGCCGTGAACGACCCCGTCAGCTCGATTCCTTCCCGTTTGAACGTGCTGAATCCCTGCAGCGTGAAGGTGACCGTGTAGGTCCCCGGTCGCAGGTCTTCAATCCGATATTGCCCGGTGCCGTCGGTGAAAGCCGTGCGGATCTTCTCGATCAGCGCGGGACTGGCGGCTTCCACGCCGACGCCTGGGAGCACGGCTCCCGACGAGTCCTTCACCGCCCCCGCAATGACCGCCTGTGCGAAGGCGGCTGTCGGCAGCAGCGCGACCCACGTAAGCAGGGCGATGGTCCTCACAACTGTGCGCATGTGTCACCTCGCATGACGGTCGATTCCCGGGCCACCCACAGCAATCACGCCCGGGCTATCGACAGCCCGGGTGCTGGCAGCCGCAACGGAGCTCGATCTGCTGGCCCGCTTCCTTGCAATGTTCGCTGCAGTATTTTCCGTGCGGCCCGCCCTTCGCGACGGTGCACTCGCAGGCGGGATGGGCGCATTTGCTCGTGTCGGCCATGGTGTGCCCCTTTCAGCAGCCCGCGCCGGGCTTCCAGCGTTGTCCGATCCGTGCGGCAGGACGCCCGCAAACAGGCTCGGTCTCATAGCTCTTCATCCCTTGTCGTTGAACCGCCCGATTATAAGGCGAATAGCGGCGCCTGGAGGCGTATTCCCGGAGCAGGCAGGCGAGCGCAGTCCCGCGGTTCAGCGCTGAAACGATTCGACTCGAGACGCGTCGGTCAGCCTCACGAGATAGGCTTCCGGGTGCGCCCAAAACTTCTGTCGCAGCTCCTGCAGGCTGCGCGCGCCGCCATAGCTGATGGCCGAGCACAGGTGCTTGAGCATGTCGTGAATCACCACTCGGGCTGATCCGCGCGCCGGCACGCTCACCTCGAGCCCCTCGGCGCCGAGGGCTTCGAGCTCGCGCGTGTCGGCGTCCTCCAGATCGAGCCGATCGCGTATCGCGCCAATCGAGGCCATGCCTCGAAACACTTTGAACGGCACCTGCGCGATCTTCTGGGAATCGGGCATCAGGACCGACTTGAGCACGATCTCGCCCGGCGTTTCCTCGGTCCCGGCGAACGCGCTCCCCAACATCACGCAGTCACCGCCAAACAGCAGCGCCTCGGCGATGCTGCCGTCCCGTTTCACGCCTCCGTCGGCAATCAGCGGGACGCGATCGCCGACCGCGAGCCGGCACTGCACGATCGCTTCGACCTGCGGAATGCCGAAGTTCGTGGTCAGTCGCGTCGAACAGCCGCCGCCGGGACCGATGCCCACTTTGACGGCGTTGACGCCGCGATCGAGGAGAAACGCGGCGCCTTCGGCGGTGGCAACGTTGCCGGCAACGACGTCGACCGGCCCGCACCGCTTTCGAATCTGCTCCAGCGCGCGATCCATCACGACCGAGTGGGCGTGCGCGATGTCGACAACGAGCGCGTCGGCGCCGGCGCCGATGACTTCCACGGCTCGCTCGAGATAGTCGCCGGTCGCGCCAACGGCCGCCGCGACGCGCAGCCGGCCGTTCGCGTCGCGGGTGGCGAAGGGGTGCTGCCGGTGCTTGACGAGGTCCTTCGCCGTAATCAGACCCAGCAGGGTGCCGTCCGGATTGACCAGCGGCAGCTTCTTGATCTTGTGCGCGACCATCAGCCGCTCGGCATCCGCCAGTGAAAGCGGTCCCGTGTGGACGACCAGCTTGTCGCGCGGCGTCATGCGGCCGGACACCGACGCGGCCGGGGGCACGAAGCGCACGTCGCGTTCGGTCAACAGGCCGGTGAGGCGGCGGCTCGCATCGACGACCGCCAGCGTGCCGACGCGCGTGCGTTCCATCAGACGGATCGCATCGGTCAGCGGCCGGTTCTCCTCGATCATGTGCGGATCGCTGATGATGCCGTGCTGCGTCCGCTTGACGGCTGCGATTTCCCGCACCTGCGGCTCGATGTCCCCGCCTCGGAATCCGCGATCGATGACGCCGATGCCGCCTTCTTCGGCCAACACCGCGGCCATCGCGGCCCGCGTGACGGTGTCCATATTGGCGGAGACGAGCGGGCGCTTGAGCGTCAGATGCTCGGAGAATCGCGCCGAGAGGTCGACCGTGGCCGGATCACGACGCACGAGGACGCCGTGTTGCGGCGTGAACAGGAAGTCGTCGAAGGCACAGCCGCGAACGAGCTGAAGCAGGTCCATCCGCGCTCGATTCTACGGCCAATCGCTGACTTGCAGAAGCCCGAGCGACCTGACTGCCCTTGGAGCAGATGCAGGCAGCCGTTCAGTTTAGTGGGTGGTCGGGAGGTTCTTTCCAACTGACCGACGCGAGACGCGCACCGAGCAGAAACAATAAGCCAATCAAGAAAGGCAGGCACGCTACAAACCAGACGTTGCGATCAAACGGCACGATGAGGTAAGCGTTAATCGCAAACCATGCCACGGAAATAAACAACCAAACCCAGATTATCATGTAGCGCATTCTGATCCCCTCCCCGCGCAGAGCACAAAATATCCGGGACGAGTTTCAGGAGGCCGTCGTATTCGCGTGTGAGTCCCGTCAACGACGATAAGGCAGCCAGTCATCGATAGTCACTCGCCGCTTCACGGCAGTGGATAACGTGGCGAAACTAATTTGCGCTTTCTTAACTCCTCATGTCCTTCTTCTGCTCAGCCTCCTCTCGTGTGAATGTCTCGCTCGACGGTGGGGCATTCACACGCAACACCAGCCCAAGCAGCATGCCGGCAAAGGCCCCGAAGAAGCTGATGCCAATGCCGACCCCAATCGCGGCTCGCACAGCCACACCTCCGGCGACCATTCCGAGTGCGACCACCGCGAAACTGACCACTGTGCCAGCAATCATTCCGCCTGTGGCGACCCGATAACTCAGCAGATGCTCACGACCGGCTCGCTTCGCGCCAATTATTGGCTTCAATAAGGCCAGGCCGAGCACCTCGAAGATCCGCTGCAGTCGCCCGGTAATCCCGCCCACTTGGTCGCTCATGAATAATCGGGGCTCACAACTATGTGGAGTAGACCGGAGCGTCGCAACGCCGATGGCTCGCGTATACAACGAGGGCCTGATGTTACCACAACACGAGCAGCGTCGTCTGGGCCGTGAATACACCAGGCCGCCTGAACGCCGTGCGCGGACAGGCGCGGCCGCAAGATCGCGGCCCGCTACGGTGAGACCACCGGTGGGCCGAATGAGACCCCTTCCTCGCGTTCGAGGATGACGCCCGCAGCCCCGAGCCCCTGCGCGCCACTTCAACGATGAAACGGACCTTGTCGTCATCGTGCCAGTGTTCGCGATTGAACTTGGCGCGACCATTGCGTCGCATCCAGGCGTCGAAGGCGTGAGGTCGACCACGTCAGCCGTCGTATGTCCACCACCGGCTCTCAATTCGCCAAGCCTGTCGGCGTAAATCTGAATCACCACGTCGGAAAGGGAGAGGGGCGTATCTTTCTCATGTCGTTAACGGCCCAAGATGATTATGATAAGTATCTATGGCTATGGATCAGGGGAAGAAGGTCATAATATTGGTCGCTTGCTGCGAGGGGGCAGTATTGATTATTGGTTGTCTTCTCGGTTTGTGGTTTTTCCTACACGCCTGAACTCTGTCAAATATCGCCCGTAGGGAGCCACTCGTTTTCGCCTGATCGGGGGCCACTTCAGTCACGTCGCTCCTGCCCGTTCTCCGGTCTTGTGTTCTCTTGATCACGACCGACGATGAGGGCCTGTGGAGCCTGTGGGCGGCGCGTTCTTCAGCGCCGTCCAAGGAGCTGTGCGAAGTAGGGTCGGGGACTGGCGCGGTGCTCCGAAGGTCCGGCCTATCCGTTGGCTCCCCGTTTCCTCTGGGAGTGCCTCACGAGCCGGACCGTAAGTCCGTTTCCAGTCCCCGCCACATCACACCGAGCATGCCGATTTCCGGCACTCGGCGTTCCTGGTCACTTCGCTCCAAGGGTTATGAGACGCATCGGCTGGAACGGCTGTCACACCTGGTAGCGCACGTGGTAGCCGTCAAACAGCCCCAGCGTGGCATACAGCCATGCCTGACGCGGTTCGCGCCGTTCACGCATCACTCCTTTCTGCCGTCGCGCGCTCGTCCCTTGGCGCGGAAGCTGTCGCCGGTGATCACGATCTGATGGGCATGATGCGCGAGCCGGTCGAGCGCCGCCGACGCGAGCAACGGGCTCTGAAACAGATCGGGCCATTCGGTGAACGCCCGGTTCGAGGTGATGATGAGCGCGCCGCGTTCGTAGCGCTCCTGGATCACTTCGTAGAAATCTTCCGGTCCGGCCGGGGGCAGCGGCTTGAGGCCGAAGTCGTCGAGCACCAACACATCGGGACGCGTGTAGGTGAGCAACCGCCGCTCGTAGGTGCCGTCGGCCCGGCCGCCGTGGAGATGGCCGAGCATGCGGGCGGCGGAGACGAAGACGACGTCGAAGCCGCGC
>JAHFUI010000004.1:0-2539 GCA_023265175.1 Acidobacteriota bacterium | reverse complement strand
GGCCGGACCGGCCGGCGCCGCGGGCACCGGCGTCTGATCCAACCCGCGATCCAAGATCCGCTTGAGCGTGCCGTAGGCGAGGTCGTCGTACTGCACGGCGCGCGCGCAGGCCGCTTCCAGCCGACGCGGTCCGAATTTGTGCGCGAGCTTCAAAATCCCCAAGACCGTGCGGAGCCGATCGAGGGGCCGCTCACCCAGCAGCCGCCCGACCACGTCGCTCGTCGCCGGGCCAATCTCGGCCGCGCGGCGCACGCAGTTCGCGGGCGTTGCCAGCAGCCCCGCCACTTTCGCGGGCGGAAGATGATCCGGCGTGGTGAGCCGCTGCCCGCGCCGCGTGGCGCGCGGGTGCGTCGCCACGAGCTCGTGCTGATGAAAGAGGCGCACGCTCGTGTCGGCGGCGCGGACCCAGAGCCGCTGCCCGATCAAGCGATGCGGCGCCGAGTGAAACGCGTGATCGAAGACGATGTGGCAATCGGGATGGAGCTTCGCCTGCTTCCACGTCGCCAACGCGTACGGGGACGACGGCAAGGGCACAGGAGCATCGCGCGCTCGATCGTGTCGAAGCGGGCGAGCGGCACCTCCTTCGTCGTGCCGTGAATCCGCCGACCGGCCGTCTCGACGCACCAGACGAGCGCGCGCTCATTCGCTTCGCGGACATCACGAAACGCGCGGCCCGCGAGGAAATTGCGTTTGAGGTAGTGCACGCCCCCTTGCTCGACTTTGCCTTTGTGCTCGGGCGTCCGCGGGCGGCACGGCGAGATGAGCAACCCGTAGTGCTCGGCGCATTCGCGGTAGGCGCGCTGGACCACGGGATCGTACAGGGCCGCGTGGACGATCGCCGCTTTCAGATTATCGAGGACCACGCGTCGGACGACGCCTCCGAACCACTCGAAGGCGCGACGATGACAGCGGAGCCAGGTGTCGACCTCCTGGTCGAAGACGAACTCCACGTAGCTGTGCCGACTGAACGAGAGCGTCATCACGAACGCCCACGCTTTGCGCAACGTGTCGCTCGCGGGATCGCGCAGCAGGCCGGCGTAGCCGACGTCCACGTGGGCTTCCTCGGCTGGCCCCGTTTCCACCCGCACATACGCGTCGGGAGTCCGCGGCTCGAGCCGGCGCACGAAGCGATAGACCGACCCGTAGCTGCCGCCGACCGCATGCTGCTCACGCAGAATGTCGAAGATGGCGCGGCACTCGACGCCGCGCGCGCGCAACGCCACGACCTGCTCGCGATACGGCGTCACTTTCGACGGGATCGCCGGTGGCACGCTGACTGGCAGCGTCGTCTTCAACTGCGTTTGCAGCGTGGCCGCGTCGGGCAGTGGCCCCGACCCCACGTCATGCTGCTCGGCCCACGCGCGATACTTGCTCACGGTCTTGCGACTCACCTGCAGATCCCGCGCGATTCGGCGATCGGTCTCGCCCAACTGCACGCGGCGAATCAACTCACGAATTTCCAACACGTCCGCTCTCCTTCCCGCCAAGGTCCCCTCCGTCCTTCAAGGTCCAAAGGACTGAGCAGTACTCGGCGCTGGGGAGAACAGCAAGCGCGCAGGTGGCCCCCGATCGGGCGAACACCACTGGCCCCCGATCCGGTGAAAATGCGTGGCCCCCTATCGCCCGAAAATGGGTGGCCCCCATTCGGGCGAAAACGTGTGGCCCCCAAAGGGTGAAAACGAGTGGCTTACTATAGGGCGGCAACTGACACGGATGAAGGAGCTCCGGACGGTCCACAGTCCGCAGACGGTGGCCGACGGCGCGCACACGTTCGCTCGTCGCTGACGTTTCCGCTGGTCCTGCAGCACACCAGGCAGCACGCAAGCCAGCACCACGACGGCGCCAAGGACGCGCCAGCGCGCTGAAAGTTCTCGCACTTGAAGTACACCTCGGCGTTGGCGCGTGCGTTGAAGGTTCGGGATGTGACGACGGGCGTGCGATGCGCGACGCTGGCGATCTGCCGTGCCACGCTCTCGATGTCGGCGAACGTGGGGCGAATCGATGAGCACGCCCGAGCACGCCCGATGGCACGCCGGACAACCCATTGCGTTCGACAACTGTACCGTGTAACATCCTGGGGGTTTTGTCGCGCCTCGGATTAGATAGCGCAGAGGCCGGGGGGCATCGCAGAGCGTCCAGAAAAAACGCGGACAACGCCAAATGCTCTGCGACCCCGGCGTCTCCAATGTCCTCTGCGTTTTACGTTTAATTGGGGGCGTACAGTGATGGACCGCTTCCGTCAGGCCTGCGGCTCGCCGGGGCATGGGGGGTGGCCGTGGAGTCCAGGGGCATCTATCGTCCGCTTGGGAGGGAAGCTATGACGACGCAGCATGGAGAATCCAACGTGTTGGTCAGTACTGAGTGGGTGGCCCAGCATCTTCAAGACCCGTCGGTCCGCATGGTCGAGGTCGATGTCGACACCTCGGCATACGATCAGGGGCACGTGCCCGGCGCGGTTGGCTGGAACTGGCATACGCAACTTTGCGACACGCTCACCCGCGACATCATTCCGGTCAAGAAGCTCGAAGAGCTCCTCGGG
>JAHFUI010000215.1 GCA_023265175.1 Acidobacteriota bacterium | reverse complement strand
GAACAGCGTGTCCGCACGCCCCGACCCGAGGGGAGATGCCACCAATGTTGCACATCTCCCTCCCGGAACTGACGGGCCGCGCAGAGGAGCAGGTGCTCGCGCAGGAGGTGTGGCTCGGCGTGGATGAGCGCCATCACGTCCTGCAACTGGTCGCGGAAACCGAAGGCGCCCCCCGGCTGGTAGTATCCGCTCCGCGCCCACAGACGGCACGCGAGAGTCTGGTACACGAGCCAGCCGTTGGTCAGCACGTTGAGGGACTGGTCCGGGGTGTCCACATGCACTGCGCCGAGCGTGTGCTTCCAGTACTCCCACACCGTTTCGAGCGCGCGACGCGCCACGGCAGATCCCCGGAAGCGACGCACCAAGTTGCTGGCGTCATCGGCGTCTCGCCCTACGCCGAGCCTGAAGATAATCTCGCGCTCTTGCCCGTCGGCGAGCTCGAAGGTCACCTGGATCGCGCCGCAGGGATCCAGAGCGGCCCCCACCTTGCCGGACAGCCGCGACCGGGTCATGGTGGCCGGACTCCGAAGCGTGCCGTTGCGCCCGAGGAATGCAGTCCGGTCGCCGCTGAAGGTCCGAGTCGCATCGTCCACGTCGAAAAAGGCAACCCGGTCGGCGAACTCCGTGTTGTATGGGTTCCGCGCGAAGAGCGCTCCGCTGTTGGGGTCAACTTCGGTGACCACGTGCATGGTCGATTTCGGCCGTAGATCTCCCAGCACCCATTCCACGTATCCCGTGGCGGAGAGCCGGCGGGATCGGCCGGACTCGTTTCGCACTTTCAACACCGCGAACTTGACCTGTGCATCCAGGGCCACGTACACCCACATCTCTGATCTGATACCGCCCTCCGTGTGCTCGAAGACACTGTAGCCGAATCCGTGTCGGCTGACGTAAGGTCTCGTCCCGCGGCTGGGCAGCGGCGTGGGAGACCAGAAGTGGCCGCTCTCTTCGTCACGGATGTAAAAGGCCTCTCCGCTCGCATCGCTCACGGGGTTGTTGTAGCAGGGAGTGAGACGGAACGCGTGGGCATTCTCGCTCCAGGTGTAGGCACAACCGCTTTCTGAGATGACGGTTCCAAAGTGCGGGTTCGCCAGCACATTCACCCACGGCGCCGGCGTCACGTGCCCGTGCGCGGTCGTAATGACGTACTCGCGCCCATCCGGGGTGAATCCTCCCAGCCCATTGAAGAAGAGCAGATCGTGGCGAGGAAACGCGGCGGCCGCCGGGGGTTCGGCGCGGCGGGTTCGGGTCGGCGTGAGGCGCGGGACTGTTACTTGCACGAGGCCGCGACGCTTGATCTGCTTCGCCAGCGCTCCCCGACTGTCGGTGATGATGGCGCGAGCGACGGTTTGCAACAGAATGCGGTCGTCGTTCGATATCTGGTCCCCAGATCTTAGAAAGATGCCGCCGGGTCGATCTGTCACGTTGGCTTCGATGCCCGCGGCAATCAGCCCCATGATCTGGTCGTGCAAAAGCTGCCGGTAACCAGCGTGGTCTTCGTTCCAGATCACCAGGTCCACCGCCAGTCCCTTTAAGCGCCAGTACGCATGAGCCTGGACGAGTTGGCGTACCAGATCAATATTGGCTGGGTCTGCAATCTGCAGCAGCACGATCGGCAAGTCGCCGGAAATGGAGTAGCCCCATAGACCGGATTGCCCGCGGCGGTTCTTCATGAGGACGCTCGGGTCGGCGCGCAGCGAGGAGTTTGCGTAGATGACCGAGCTGGCAAGGTGTCCATAGAGTTGCGCGTCGGCCTCGGTGGCATTGATCTGCCGCAGGACCACCTGGCTATGGGTCCACGCCAGTTCGAAGACGCGATCTGCAAGACGCCAATCCTGGTATTTCTCGACAAGGCCCAGGCACACGTCGCGGGTCTCGCCGATGCCGGAGACAATATTGATCGTTGCCGTTTCCTCCGGATCGAGTGTGATCCGATACCGTATCGCGACAATCGGATCGAGTACTGACCCCTGGCTGCCCGAGAGCGCTGCGGAACCACCCATGGCTTGCGGATCGGCGACGGTGCTGCCGCGGCCGATAAACCGCAGGCGGTCAGTCTCATAGGAAATCTCTCCGATGTCCGCTCCGTGCACGGCCATCAGATGAAACATCCATGGCGCGTGTTCGTCGAGGGAGCGGGGCCGGCGAGTGCAGAGAATCGCCCGCTGCTGGCGGATGATCTCGGTCTGAACAAAGAGATTGCTGAACGCCGGATGCAGCGCGTCCGCGGCGGGCGCTGCGAGAACGACCTCCGCGTAACTCGTGACGTCGATCGCTCTACGCGTCCGAGAGCGGTTGGCGATGGTGATTCGGCGAAGCTCGATGTCATCCTCCGGCGAAACGGCGATCTCCGTATGCATGTCGAAGTCGTGGTCGCGGCAGCGGAACTCCGCTCGCGCGTCCGAGAAAATCGCTTTGTAATGCTCCGATAGCCTGAGCGTCGGCTGATATGCGGTTGACCAGAATTCCCCGCTCGCCACGTCGCGGATGTAACAGAACGTGCCCCAGTTGTCGCAGGTACTGTCTTCGCGCCAGCGTGTGACTGCAATGTCCTTCCAGCGGCTGTAACCGCCGCCCGCGTTCGTGATCATCACGTGGTATCTGCCGTTCGACAACAACTGCACTTCGGGTATCGACGTGTTCGGGCTGTTGAACACGCGCACCGGCGCCTCCGCACCACTGGGAGTCGTACGTAAGTCGGAGGGCTCGGCGGCGTGCGAATAGAATGCCGTGGCCTTTGGAATCCGCTCCTGGAGGAGCAGCGTGGTCGCCTGGACCAACGGATCCGACTCAAATCGCTTCTGCATCGGACGGTCCAGGAGCAGATAGGCCAGCGAGAGGAAGCTCATGCCCTCGTGATGTGCCATGAACGACCGAACCACGGCGCTCGATTGCCCGCGTGGCAGACGCGACGGGGTGTAGTCGATGGCTTCATAGAAGCCGTATTGTCCTTCAAACCCTTCAGCGGCGAGTCGCTGCAGATTCAGGCATGCCTCCTCGGGCGCCACCATCAGCGCCAGAGCCGAGGCATACGGCGCGATGACCACATCCTCGGCGAGTCCGCGCATGAGCCCCAGGCCGGGCACGCCAAATGCGCGGTACTGGTAGTTGCGGTGAACGTCGATGGTGTTGTAGCCGGATTCCGACATGCCCCACGGCACTCCGCGCTTCTTTCCATACTCGATCTGCCTCTTCACAGCCGCTCTGTAAGTCTGGTCGAGCAGCGTGTTTTCGTAGGTCGGCATCACCAGGAGCGGCATGAGGTACTCGAACATCGAACCGCCCCACGAAAGGAGGATCGGCTCTCCGCCGGCGGTAGTGAGCAGGCGCCCCAGGGCAAACCAGCTCTCCTGCGGCAGTTGTCCCTGCGCAATCGCCACGAAACTGCACAATCTCGCTTCTGAAGCCAGCAGATCGTAGTAACTCGAGTCCCGCCGGCGCTCACCAACGTTGTAGCCGATCGCCAGCAGATGACGCGCCTTGTCGAACAGGAAGTCATACTCCATACCGGCGAGTCCGCTGGATTGCAGCGCAAGCCGTTCGATGGCCGCAATCCTTGCCCTGGCGTGGTGGCTTGCTTCGGTGATGAGCCGTCGAAGCTCACCAAACCACTCACGCTCCTCGGGGGTTGCGGCCGAGCCGAGCCCGTGCTCGATAGCCGGCAGCCACTCCACCTCACGTCCTGCCAGTTCGCGCAGCGTTGGGATCTCATCGATGCCGCGCAAGTTGCTGAGTCGATTCTCGGAGGCCGGCAGCAAGATCCACGGAGCGAGATACGTCAACTCATCAAGGGCAGCCTGGCATTGTCGAGCCAGGGCCCGGGCCCACCACTTCGCGTGGCTCTCGGGGTCAGCATCGAGGCTGCCCACCACCTCCGCGGCGGATGTCGCCAGACGGTCGAGGCACAGCCGCGCCGCCGCGAGCGTGGTTGGCCGAGGAGAGGATGCAGACTCCAGATCCCTCTGAAATTGAGCCAACTGGGCCGGAGCGGGTCCTCCCGCAGCGTCCACGAGAATCCTCAGTGTGTCGCTGAGCCCGTCAAACAATCGCGGCCCCACGATCTTGTGATCGGGAAGTGCGAGCAGACCCGGCCGCAATGTCAACAGATGGCCCGCGAGGTTCCCGCTGTCCACCGTCGAAATGTAGAGCGGTACCAGCGGTTTCAGAGACTGCGTGTCGTACCAGTTGTAGAAGTGGCCTCGGTGCCGTTCCAAGGCGTCCATCGTGCGGAGGGCATTCGCCGTGCGCTCGATGAGTTGTCCGGCCGGAATGTAGCCGAAGTCGTACGCGGACAAATTCGCGAGGAGCGCAAGTCCCATGTTGGTCGGCGACGTGCGATGCCCGACCACAGCAACGGGATGCTCCTGATAGCTATCAGGTGGCAGCCAATGATCTTCCGGGCCGACGAATGTCTCGAAGAACGCCCACGTCTTTCGCGAAAGCTTCTGGAGAAAGATGGCCTGGTCAGCCGTCAGCCTTCCTCCGCGACGAGCGAGCGGCCGGCTGATCCACCAGGCGATAGCGGGGGAGACAAACCAGAGGCCCAGGATGGGCCCTGCCACGCCTAGCGCGGCCGGCCTCGAAAGCGTCAGATAGATCACCGCGGCAGTGGCAATAACGGGGGCGATCCACATCGACCGGCAAAAGGCGACGAGGTCCGTGCGGCTACTGCGATCCGAGTCGCTCGACGGACTCCACTCCAGAAGTCGTCTGTGTGTGACCAGCATCCGCCCGGCCGTGCGCACAATCGCATCCAGACTGAAGAATGCCTCGAAGGGGAGGCAGACGAGCGTAAACGCCGCCTGAGCGAAGTGCCGGCCAGCCGAGCGTACTGCGGCGGTGAGGTGCTGACTCAGCAGCACGTCGCCCGGCTTCTGAAACAGATCCAGAATGGAGGCACTCAAAGAAGGAATCAGGATGATTCCGATCACCGCCAAGGTCCAAAACCAGCCCGATGACAAGGCCGTCCAGCCCAGCAGCAGCAGGACTGTCAATGCCGAAGGCGCGAGACTACGCCGAAGGTTGTCGAAGATCTTCCATCGGGACAGTCCTGAGAGCGGATTCTTCTGGCGGCTTGCGCCGGGGCCAGGAACGCCTGGCAGCAGCCAGCGTGCAAGCTGCCAATCCCCGCGAATCCAGCGGTATCGACGGCTTACGTCCGCACTGTAGCGAAATGGATATTCCTCGTACAACTGCACATCGCTCAACAGCCCCGCCCGCGCGTAGCACCCTTCCAGAAGATCGTGGCTGAGGATCCGGTTCTCGGGGAATCGCCCATTGAGCGCCCGCTCGAACGCATCAACGTCATAGATCCCCTTGCCAATGAAGGAGCCTTCACCGAACATGTCCTGGTACACATCGGAGACGGCGCGCGTATACGGATCGATGCCCGGCTCACTCGCGAACAGTCGCGCATAACGCGACCGGTTCGTGCCTGGTAGGCTCACGGCCACGCGTGGCTGAAGAATGCCGTACCCCTCAGAGACACGCTGCTCATCCTCGTCGTACCGCGCACGATTCAGGGGGTGCGCCATGGCTCCCACGCACTGCCACGCCGAGTCGCGCGGTAGTTGCGTATCCGTGTCAAGGGTGATCACGTACTTCACGTCCGATAAGACTGCAGTCTCACCAACGACGAGTGAGAAGCGATCCCCTGAGCCGCCGCGCAGAAGCGAATTCAATTCCGCAAGCTTCCCTCGCTTCCGCTCGTAACCCATCCACATCCGCTCCCGAGGATTCCATCGGCGCGGGCGATGAAAGAGGAAGAACGTGTCGCCTTTTCCGCTGCTGTACTTTTCATTCAACTCTTCGATTCCCTTCTTGGCCAGCCGCAACAGCGGCTCGTCCTCCGGAACTGCCTCCTCGTGCGCGTCCCGAAAATCAGTCAACAGGCCGAAGTACAGGTTCTCGTCCCGGTTTGCCAGGAACCGGACTTCAAGCGCCTCGATCAGATCCTCTATGTTCTGAGCGCTTATGAGCATAGTCGGGATCACGACCAGTGCGCACGATTCCGGCGGAATTCCTCCGGAAAAGTCCATTCGCGGCAGCAAGTGCGGCGTCGCCAGTACCGTCGCCAGCCAGTTCACCAGCGCCACCGCCAACTGACTTGCGCACAAGAGCGAGAGGATCCCGATCAGCGCGAGTAGCCAACCATGCACCCCACCGGCATGTGCCTTCGCTAATAAGCTCCCGGTGAAGATCGCCGTCATCAGCGTGATCGTGCCCAGATAGAGGAGCAAAGGAAACTGGCAGCTCATTCTCTGAAGAACCACAGCGGGAGATAGACGCGCCTCCGCCATTCGTTCGAGTTGCGCCAACCCCTTGTCGATCAGGTAGAAGCCGACATGTGCCGCTCGATCGTCGCCGCCTTTCCCGGCCGCGCCCTCGCGGGCCAATTGGATCGCTGTGTGCGCCACCTCGCCTTCGGATAGCCGGCTGTTCTTCGCTATCTTCTCCACGACGTGACGGTATCGATCACGGGTGGCAAAGTCCATCTTGCCGTAGGCGTCGCCAGGATCCTCACGCAGGGTCTGCTCGACAACGCTCATCGTCTCGACGAACTCGCGCCAGTCCGTCGCCCCCAGAAATCGGAGGCTGCCGATGCTGTTGCTTATGGAGACCTGATCGGCGGCCTGTTGTTGGTTCTCCGACTGCACCAACTGCTGGATCGTCAGGCCAGACTCGGAGAGCCGCTGCTCAATCCAGGTGAGCGGTAAAGCCAAAGCGGGGCTCTGTCCCTGCAACCGCCGCGCAAATTCCGCGACAAACGAGCTCACCATCGGCGGGCTCGACCGCGCCATATCCGCGATCGCCAAAATCAAGCTCTTCGGGTCCTTCTCGGCGATCTCCGTCATCTGGTCCGCCCAATAGTCGGCGCGGTTTCGGTCGATCCTGTCGGCGGCGATCCGGGATCCAACGCGTCGGAGATTCTCGATCAGTGCCAGGCGCAGCATGATAGGGATGGCCCACAATTCGCCCAACGTCAGGGCGGTCACCGTCTGGTAGGCTGCTACGAAACTCCTGAGACTTTCCGCGTCCACCCGTCCATCGCCGTGCGAGATCGTCTCCAGCGCGATGTCATACACGCGCGGAAGTCCAGCCGATGGGCCGTTCAGCAAGCGCGAGAGTCCCCGGCTGTAACCCTTTGGCAAGTGTCTCTTGGCCGTGCGAATCTGTTCTTCGATCAGATAGAAGTTGTCGAGCAGCCATTCCCCGGCCGGCGCAATCCGGCGGTTCGCCTTGACCGCCG
>JAHFUI010000214.1 GCA_023265175.1 Acidobacteriota bacterium | reverse complement strand
CCTAGGTGGCTGTCACTTGCGCGAGTCGCCATGCGACGAGCCGGACGAACGTCTCCGCGGTGAAGAGGTTCGGAATTTCATGGGTGCGGAGGCCCGGCACGAGGCGGCCTGGCGCCACCTCTGGCATGAGAAGGCGCAGCCGTTCCAGCGCGTCGTTCGACAACACGCCTTTGTCGTCGAATCCGGTGGCGAGTCCCTCGCGCGCGGTCAGAAGAATGCCGTCGCGCGGAATCTTGATGCCGTATTCGGTTTCGAGCCTGAACACCAGATCGAGAAAGTCCAGCGACTCGGCGCCGAGATCCTCGATGAGGGACGCGCCCGGCACGATCTTCGCCGCGTCAATCGCGAGCACCTGCGCCATGCATGCGCGCACCTTGTCGTACAATTCGTCGTGGCGCGTCACGAGCTCCTGATCGATGCGATCGCGAATCTGTTGAATTTCCGATGTGTCAGCCATAGTCCTTTCCAATATACAGGTCGCTCAGTGAGCGCTGAGCAGTGAAAAGCCGCCGTCAACCACGAGCGTCTGACCATAGATCCACCGTGCGGCTTCCGTGCAGAGAAACGCCACGACATCGGCGACATCGTCCGGCAGGCCCATCCGTCGGCCTGGCGCGTGGCGGGTCGACGCTTCCTTCATCTGATCGAACGTCGAAAATCGCCTCAGCGAATCGGTATCGATGGGTCCCGCCGACACCGTGTTGACGCGAATGCCTTCCGGGCCGAGCTCCATCGCCAGGTACCGCGTCAACGCTTCGATGGCGGCTTTGCCGACGCCGATTGCGGCATATCCCGGCACGTAGCTTCTGGCGCCGAGGCTCGACAGCGCCACGATTGTTCCTGAGCGCCCTTTCATCAGCTTGGCCGCGCGCTGCGACCCGATGAGGAACGTCGTGACGTGGCTGTCGATCGTATGCCGCCACGCATCGGGCCGCAACCGCGCGACAGGTCCGAATGACGCCACATCGATCGCGTTGTTCACGTACACGTTCAGCCCGTGCCACTCGGCCTCAACGCGGTCGAACAGCGAACCCAATTCGTCCAGATTGCTGACGTCCGCGCGTGTTGCGAACGCGCGGCGTCCCATCGCATGCAGTCGATCGACCACGTCCGTGGCGTCGCGCTCGCGTGTGACGTAGTTCACCGCCACGTCACAACCAAGCTCCCCCAGTTTGAGAGCGATCGCGCGGCCGATGCCTCGTGAGCTTCCGGTGACGAGCGCAGTTCGCCCGCTGAGCGCCAGATCCATACTCGTGTTGTGTACCCGGGTGTCGATTCAGCCCCGCGCCGCCGTCACACCGCCGTGGCCCGGTGCGCCACGAGGCCTGGCAGCGCCTGTTGCAGCTTGGTCAACTGGCGGGATAACTCGTGCTCCGGCGAGCGGCCTTCGGCGCACATCGGGCTCTTGAAGTAGAACGACAGCCACTCCTGCGGTCCGGAGAGGTGCGCCTGTTTTGCCCGATCCATGAAGAGCGCAAGATCCAGAAGGAGCGGCGCGGCGAGGATGCTGTCGCGACACAGAAAATCGATCTTGATCGACATCGGGTACCCCAGCCATCCGAAGATGTCGACGGCGTCCCAGCTTTCCTTGTTGTCGCCGCGCGGCGGGTAGTAGTTGATCCGCACCTGGTGGTGCAAACGTCCGTAGAGCTCGGGGTACAAATCAGGACGGAGAATCGACTTCAGCACCGACAGCTTCGATTCCTGCTTCGTCTTGAACGCATCTGGATCGTCGAGGGTCGCGCCGTCGGCGTTGCCAAGGATGTTTGTGGAGTACCAACCGTGAAGGCCCAGCATCCGATCGCGAAGTCCGGGGGCGAGAATCGTCTTGATCAGCGTCTGGCCGGTCTTCAGGTCCTTTCCGGCAAGCGGAGTCTCGTGTTGCTCGGCCAACTCCATCAAGGCCGGGATGTCGACCGTTCGGCTGGGCGTGGTGTTGACGAAAGGAATCCCCAGTTTGATCGCCGCGTACGCGTATACCATGCTCGGCGCGATGACGGCGTGGTCGCTCGTGCGCATCGCCGCCTCGAACTGCCGCAGTGTCGCGTGGGCTGGCGCCGGCTCGAGATACGCTTCAGTGCTGCCGCACCATAACAATACGCAGCGATCGACTTGGTGCTCCCGCTGAAACGTCAGGATGTCCTGTTGGACCTGTTCGGCGAGATCGAGAAAGTTGTCTCCTCGCTTATAGAACGAGATGTTCGTGCGGCGGTTGAAACGCGGGTCGAAGATTCCCGGCCAGGCCCGCACGGATGACAGCTCATGGGCCAGGCTGTCGATTAACTCTGAATCGATCGCGCCGGCGACCCTCGCAGCGGCGTACGCGTCGGTGGGGACCACGTCCCACGCGCCAAACACCAGACGGTCCAGCTCGTCGGTCGTCGGCAGATCGAGGTAGTCGCGGATACGGACGTGCTGGGGCTCCTCATCGGTTCCGGCGTTGAAGGTGCCAAGGAGTGCCAGCGAGCCGATCGGCTGGGCCAGCCCCTTCTTGATCGCTTCCACCCCAGCGATCAGTGTCGTGCTGATGGCGCCCAAGCCGCTGAGCAGGACGCCCAACCGTTTGGAACGAACCGGAGAACTTGTGGCGAAGGAGGGCACAGCCGAGGGCATGATGTAATATCCTCACGTGTTAGATTAGCTGATCTGTTGGCTCGACCGGTTCGCAAGATCATTAAGACCCCATGACGTGGATCGCGGCGTCAGATTATAGCCCGGCAGCGCATCGAATTGCCCAGCCGGGCACAAACAGCTCATACGCGCTCTCAGCCTGAGCACAGCCCTCGCCCCAAATTGACTGATGCTCTCGAGAATTGCTGAATTCGCCGACAATGTGTTGATCGGCGCGAACGTACCGCTGCGCGCCAGGCTGGCGCCGCTTATCCCGCTGTCAGTCGTGCCGCGCATCCAGAAGGAGAAGTTTCGTCGGGTCCTCCGGTACGTATCCGAGCGGTCGCCGTTCTACCGCCGCCGGTTCAAGGAGATCGGGATCGATATTCGTCAGGTTCACGTTCCCGCCGACCTCGGCGACTTTTTTACCACCGCGCAGGATCTTCGCGACAATCCGGTCGAGGAGTTTCTCTGCGGCCGACCCGAGCTCGGATTCGAGACCACCGGCACCACGGCGACAACGAGCAAGCGCGTGTACTTCTCCCGGCGCGAGGCTGCCGACATGGGGCGCGACGGCGCCATCGGGCTGTACAACCTCGGCCTTCGTCAGGAGGACCGGGTCGTCGACGCGTTCGACTACTCCTTCTGGAACGCCCCGTTCACGCTCCGGGCAGCCCTTGACCGGCTGGGGTGCTTTCATGTCACCGCCGCGAAGATTCCGCCTGCCGAGTTCTACGATCGCGTCCGGGGCTACGCCTTCAACGTGCTGTTCGTCGAGCCGTCATGGCTCGTCGTACTGACCGAGATCGCGCGCGTTCGTGGAACATGGCCGCTCAAGTTCATTTACACCGGCGGCGAGAACATGAGCGAAGCCACGCGTCGTTACGTCGAGGCGGAATGGAAGACGAACGTTTATATGGGATACGGGCAGACGGAGACCTTCGGGCAGATCGGCAGCGAGTGTCCCGCGAAACGTGGTTACCACGTCGACGATTTCAACCTGTCCTGCGAGATCGTCGATCGCGGTGACGATGGTTACGGAGAGCTGGTCTATACGACGCTCTCGCGGCACGTGATGCCGCTCATCCGGTATCGGTCCACTGACATCACGAAGTTTCTCGACGAGCCGTGCACCTGCGTCTTGAGGACCGCGCGGCGGCTGGCCAAGATCCGCGGACGATTGGACGAGATGGTGAACTGCGGCATGGGCAACCTCAGTCCGTGGTTTTTCGAGCGGCTTCTCGACGACCTGCCGGAGATCACGGGCGACTGGCAGGTGGGAGTCGTTCGCACGGGCAATCGCGACACGATCGAATTTCGCCTCGAGCTCCGGGATCCGGCGGCGGCTGAGCCCGTCGCTCAGGTGATCAAGCGGCGAGTGCAGGAGCGCATCCCCGACTCCTGGCGAAATTACGAGCTCAAGTTATTCGAATTCGGGTTCCGCTTCGTCACGCCCGGCGCGCTGCGGACCGGCCGCAAGCTCCGTCGTCTTGTCGACGAGCGGATGCGGGTGTGGGAATGAGGGTGGAAATGAGGAAGATGGAATGAGCGAGACGCTCGCGTTGCTGGGTGGACCGCGGGTCGTTGACACGACGCTCAAGATCCGGTGGCCCATCGTGACAGATGCAGACAAGGCGGCAGTCGCGAGAGTGCTCGACGAAGGACCGTTGTGGGCACAGTCGACCGACGATGGCCTCTTCGCGCCGGAGATGACGGCACTCGAGCGGGAATTTGCGGAGTTTGTAGGGGTCCGGCATTGTCTGGCGTCCAACGGCGGCACGGCCGCTCTTCATATGGCGCTTGCAGCGGCCGGGGTCGGTCCCGGCGACGAGGTGATTACGTCCGCGTTCTCTTTCGTGGCTACGCCGGTGGCGGTGTTGCACCAGAGTGCGGTCCCTATCTTTGCGGACATCGATCCGCGCACCTTCAACGTCGATCCGGCCGATATCGAGCGGCGGGTGACGTCGCGAACGAAGGCCATCCTCCCGGTCCACATTCACGGCGTGCCCGCCGAGATGGACGCGATCAACGCTCTGGCGGACCGGCACGGGTTGATCGTCATCGAAGACGCCTGCCAGGCTCCGGGCGCTCGATACAAGGGCCGCCGCGCCGGTGCGCTTGCGCCGATGGCGGCATTCAGCCTCAACGGCACAAAGAATCTCGCGGCGGGCGAGGGCGGGCTGTTCGTGACGAGCGACGACACCTACAGGGCGCGCGCGAACATGGTGCGCATGGTGGGCGAAACGCTGCCGCGCGAGGACCGGACGATGGAATTTCAGCATCTGGTCGCGTGGAATTATCGCGCGCAGGAGATGCCGTCGGCGTTTGCCCGCTCGCAGCTCCGCCGCCTCGAGACGTACAACGCTCAGGCGCGGGCGAATGGCGAGCTGCTGACGCGGCGCCTGCACGGCGTGCCCGGCGTCGAGCCGCCCTGGGTCCCGGCCGACTGCGAGCCGATCTATCACAAGTACCGGATCCGCTTGAGAGAAGAGGATCTCGATCTTCCTCTTCGAGGTGTGGCCTTTCGGGACCTCGTTCGCGCGGCACTCGTGGCCGAAGGAGTCGACGCCGTCACGTGGTTGGAAGCGCCGCTTCCGGCACACCCGATTTTCCAGCGCCGCGACGGCTACGGATCGGGTTACCCGTGGAGCATTGCGCACCGGGAGTATCGATACCGGGTTGAAGAGTACCCCGAGACGCAGAGGCTCGTTGACAACTCGCTCGTCATCTGTTCGGAGCTGCACCCCTTGTGCTGCCAGCCGCCGCGGCTCGTCGAACAATATGCCGAAGCGATCACGAAGGTGTTCTCCGGCCGCAGCGCGCTGCTCGAGGCGGCGGACAAACTGGGCGCGGTGCAAGCATGAAAGCCTTCGTGGTTGACGCGACGTGGGATCCGCGACCTGATTACGAACCGTCGCCCTCCGAGATGGCGACGCGCAAAGCTCTCATCGGCAGCAGCGTATGGCGGCATCCCCGCGCCGATTTCAGGGAAGTCGAGACCCCGGAGCCTGGTCCGCTGGATGTCGTCATCAAGCTGCGCCGCGTCGGCTTCTGCGGATCGGATCTCCACTTCTTCGAAACGGACGCAGACGGCTACATCAGCTATCCCGGCCTGACGCGGTTTCCCATCGTCCTCGGACATGAGCTCGCCGGCGACGTCGTCGCGGTGGGCGCCCGGGTGACGCACGTTCGCATCGGTGAACCGGTCACGATCGAGGACATGATCCGGTGCGGGACCTGTTATCCGTGTCGCATCGACCAACCGAACCACTGCGAGAATCTGGACGAGATTGGATTCAGCTTGAACGGCGGGTTTGCCGAGTACGTTCGAGTTCCGGCCCGCAACTGCTGGTCGATCGCTTCCCTGCGCCAGCGTCTCGCCAGCGAGGCCGAGCTGTACGACTGCGGTGCGATGGTCGAACCGTTCACCGTCGTCTACAACGCGCTGGTGCATGCGGCGGGCGGCATTCGGCCGGGCGCGTTTGCGGTGGTGCACGGCGCCGGGCCGATTGGGCTCGCAAGCATGGCGATGCTGCGCGCGTGCGGGGCCGCGCGCGTGATCGTCTTCGAGACGTCCGAAGAGCGCCGGACGCTGGCGCTTGCGATGGGCGCTGATTCGGCGCACGATCCGCGCCGCGGGGCTGCCAGGGAGGTCGTCGACGCGGAAACGCAAGGACTGGGAGCAGACCTCCAGATCGAGGCGGCCGGCGCGTTCGCGCACACGCTGCCGCTGATGGAGGAGTCGGTCGCGCTGAAGGGGACTATTCTCGTCATCGGACGCGACTCGGCGCACGCGAACATTTATCCGGAGCCGCTTCAGGTGAAGCGTGCGACGCTCGTCCTGGCAAAAGGCAACGCGGGACATGGCACGTATCCAAGCGTGCTGCGGCTCATCGCCAGCGGCCGCATCGATCCGCGCCCGATGATCACCGCGAAATACCCATTCGTCGAGATTGCCGCCGCGCTCGCTGCCTCCGGCGCGCGCGGACACGGCAAGATCCTGATCGATGTCGCATAGCCACCCACTGCTGGCCACCGCGGTCGATGCGGTTCGCCGGGCCGGCGCCATCCATCTGGCGCACGTCGACACCGGGTTTCAGGTGATGCGGAAGGGCGCAACCGACGTCGTGACCGACGTCGATCTCGAAGCCGAAACGATGTTTCGAGCGATGATCGCCGAGCGGTTTCCCGGTCATTCGGTGATGGGCGAGGAGATGGCGGAGACGCGGCCGCCCAGCGACGGCCCGTTGCACCGGTGGCTGTTCGATCCTCTCGACGGGACGGTCAACTACGCGCACGGCGTGCCGTTCTTCTGCGCGTCTCTGGCGCTCGAGGTGAGCGGCGTGATTGAAGTGGCGGCCGTGTATGATCCGACCAGAAACGAGCTGTTCACGGCCGAACGGGCACGCGGAGCCTGGCTCAACGGCCGATCGCTCGCCGTGTCGCAGACGAGCCGAATCGCTGAAGGCCTGATCGGCACCGGGTTTCCCCACGGCGCGACCTCGCGCGACGCCGAGATGGAGCGCGTCCTCGCCGAGTGCGCCATTCGTGCTCGTGCGCTGCGGAGGCTCGGGTCGGCGGCGCTGGATCTCTGCTACGTCGCCTGCGGGCGGATGGACGGCTTTTGGGACAAGAATCTGAA
>JAHFUI010000060.1 GCA_023265175.1 Acidobacteriota bacterium | reverse complement strand
TGTCACCCCTACCCTCTGCGGCGCCTGGGCGTCATCACCTGAGGCAAGAGCCGGATGCGGTAATGCCGCTCGTCGGGATCTGTGGAGGGGGTGATCAGCGATGGTCATTCCTACTCCGACTGCCCCTTCAAAATGCGAACCGCAGCAGCGCGTTCAGCGAATGGTTCTCGCCCTCCCGCAGATCACGCTGATACTCGACCATCGCCTTCACGTTAGCGCGGATGAGTGCGCTGAGGTTGAACACGCCTGTCCTGAGGCTCATCACGCTGCGATCGGCAGGCGTCACGGTCTCGTACCGGAACCCCGCCTGCAGCCACGGATAGACGACGTAGTCGGCCTGGGTGAACCACGCGTGCCAATCAGGCTTGATCGCGCTCAGGAGTGCCGCCGACTCGGCGTCGAACATGCTCAACGAGTCGGTGCCGTGGAGGTAAACGCCGAAGATGTTCAGATCCTGGCAGAACAGGCTCGCGTAGACGCCGGTCCGCAAGAAGTGGTCGTCCTGGATGTTGCGGGTCGCCATCCCGTCCTCCATCGGGAAGTCGATGTGGCTGCCGTCGCCACGGTAGGTGAACACGCCGAGCCGCAGCGAGTTGTCGCGCCAGTTCTTGTCCGGAATGTCCTTGCCGCCCATGTCCCCATCGAGCCCCATACCGCCGATCTTGTAGTCGAACCGCGCGTACACGTCCTTGGCGTTGTTGCCGTCGAAGCGGCCGTTCGTGCTCCCGATTCCGTTGGCCAAGCCGGCGACCCACAGAGCCCTGTGGTTGATGATCCCGTAGCCTTCGATGCCGCGCACCATCGCTGGAAGCGAGATCCCGGCCATGCCCTCGGCCAGGCCCGTTCCACCGTTCATACCAATCGGGTTGTAGGCGAAGAGCGAGTCGATGCCGGCGTCGGTCGAAATCCACATCTCCTGGAAGCCGTCGACCGTGTTGGGCGCGAACTTCCCGATGCGGAAGTGGAAGAGGTCTTCACGACCGAACGGCGAGTCGAACTGCATGTGCGCGTGTTCGAGTTCGACCGACACCGACTCGTCGGCGTTCTCGCCAAAGGTCACTTCGCCCAGGTATGACACGTGGTCGCCGAGCGTGCCGGCGGCGAAGAGGTTCACTTCCTGCGGGAACTGGAAATCGTTCTTGACCGAGGTGACCGTCCCGTCCTCATGCAGGGTCGACGTGTTGACGTCGGCCAGCTTGACATTCACCGCAAGCGGCACCGAGCTCGAGATCTCACCCGGCCAGACGGCCTGCGGCCATAGCCGCTTGTAGGCGGGCGCCCCGAGGCTGACCGGCTTCTCCTTGACCATCTCCTCGGTCTCACCCGGGATGCGATAGCCGCGCAGCCGGAACGCCTCGCCGAACGCGTTCAGCTTCGGGAACACGATGTGACACGTCTGGCAACTGGTCTGGTATTTCCGCGCGAACGCCGGAACGGCGAGAGCGGTCGTCTCTGTCGCGGCAAGGGCCACGCACACAAGCACGACGCGCGCGGCGAAGCGTAGCGTCCTCTGAATTGAAGTCATGATTGCCCCCAACTGGCCCTCGCAACGAGAGTTGTCAGATGTAGAGCAATAAGCGAGCCGGCTCGGCCACCGCGAGGATGCGATGAATCGCGAGGAATTCCCGTGGAACAACGTTAGGCCGGAGTTGAGTTGCGGCGCCCTGTGTGTCTGTCAGAGTTTCTGACAGCGCACGCCTAACCGCTGTGTGTCCAATCGTTTGATGGCTATGTCTGAGAGTCGGACAACTCCGCGTAGAGACCCATCTCGTGAAGCTTGCGATAGAGGGTGTCCCTGGAGATCCCGAGGATCTGTGCGGCCACGCTCTTGTTGCCGTGCGACTGGCGTAGGGCTTCGGCAATCGCCCAGGCTTCGAGTTCGTCGAGTTTGAGTGGTACGTGTGTCGCGTCGCTCGTTCGTTTCGTCGCGGCTGCTCCACGGCGGCGCAGCCAACCGCCGACGTCCTCGGCGCGAATCGTCGCGCGATCCAGAGGCAGGACGACGCTGAGGCCTTCGATCATGTTCTCGAGCTCGCGGACGTTGCCGGGAAAGTGATACTCCGACAGCAGGTCGAGCGCCTGTGGATCGATGCCTTCGACGCGACGAACGCCATGCTCCTGCATCGCGTTGAGAAAGTGCGCGATCAGGAGCGGCAGGTCTTCGCGACGCTCCCGGAGCGGCGGAATCTCGATGACGAGGACGGAGAGCCGGAAGAACAGATCCTGTCGCATGCGGTTGTCGCGCATCGCCGAAAACGTACGGTTGCTTGCCGCGATGATCCGCACGTCGACGCGCCGGCTCTCCAGCCCGCCGACGGGACGGACCTCTCCGTCCTGCAGGACGCGGAGCAGTTTGGCCTGCACCTCGAGAGGCAGCTCGCCCACTTCGTCGAGGAACAAGCTGCCGCCGTGCGCCGCCACGAACAAGCCGGGATGGTCGGTGAACGCCCCCGAAAACGCCCCGCGGCGATGGCCGAATAGTTCGCTTTCCACGAGATCGTGGGGCAAGGCGGCGCAATTGATCGGCACGAACGGCCGCCTTGCGCGGCGGCTGTTGGAGTGAATGGCGCGTGCGATGAGTTCCTTGCCGGTGCCGGTCTCTCCAATGATCAGGACCGGCGTGTCGCTGCGGGATGCGGCAGTCGCACGATCGAAGACCGCACGCATCCGCGTCGAGCGGCTGATGATGCGCTCGAAACCGTAGCGCGTCGCGACCAGACGATCGAGCGTGGCGACGCGATCACGCAGTTCGGCTGCCTCAAGAATCCGCTCGACTTCCTTCCGAACGATTTCTTCCGAGTACGGAACGGGAACGAAGTCTTCCGCCCCGCGTCGGATCGACTCTGTGGCGTGCTCGACAGTCGGATGCGCGCTGACGACCAGGACAGCGACATCAGCCCTCTGTTCCTTGACGGCTTCGAGGAGGTCCAGTGCGACGAAGTCCGTCCCGGTTTCGCCAATAATCAACAGGCGGAGACCCTCTCGGCCACGGACGTCCGAGAGAACCGACTCGGGACCGTCTGCATTCAGCGCAGGAGCGTGCTCCGTTAGCAGGCGCGCGAGGGCGGCGTTCAGCTCGCGATCATCAGACGCAATGAGGACCCGTGATACCGCGGCTTTGCGGTCCGCCATCATCTCATCGCTGCTCCAGTTCTCGCGAGGCTGCGCCTCAGACCAACGAGAAACATGACGGTCCCGGCGAGCCTCGCGAGTTCCACCTTTATCACAGCGCCGCTCCGCGGGGGCTAGCGGTCACGGCCAGTTGCGCCGGTCGACGAAGGTGCGCGGCTCGAGCGCCCGCCCGGTCGGATAGACGCGTGCATCCCGCCGCGCCGACCACAACAGCACGGGGCCGACCACGTTGTCGATGAGGCGGGACAGGCCTCCGAGCTCTGTCTCGATCTGCCGCCGCAAATCCCCGATGCGCTGGCTGACGCTCTCGTTCGACGTTTGCAGGTACTTCTCCATCGCCCACAGTGCGGCGCCGTAGCCCTGCTTCAGCTTGGCCGCCTCGCCTGCGAAGCGCGCGCGGATTCGCGCGTCGGGATCCGCGCCGTACCGTTTCCAGCCCTCGAACGTCGTGTGCATCATCCGGAACAGGCTGGGCCCGTTGACGTCGAAATCGTGCTGGAACGCAAAGTCCAACCACATTTTCGAATCATCGCGCTCGATATGTTCGTGCTTGAAGTTGAACTTGTACTGACCGTGGATGTCGGCCAGGTCCACAGCCTCGAGCATCCGCCCCTGCGCGCCCATGTCGGTATGGAGCGGCGTACCGGGTACCGGCGTGTACAGCATGAACTGATGGCAGTCGGCGTCGTGCGCGACCGCATGTGCGATCTCCTCTCGCATGTTCTCCGGCGTGTGATGCTCGAGGCCGATGATCGTGGATCCCTGCACGCGGATGCCGTGCGATTGCAGCTCGCGTGTGAGGGCGATCGTGTCGGCGCCCTGGAGCTTCATGTAGCCGGCCTCGGCGGACTCGAACCCCATCCACACCCACGACACGCCGAGCTCGACGAGCTGGCGCATCTGGTATTTCCTGATCGCGTTGGCGGAGGAGAAGACGAACATCGACCACGTCTTGCCGTGTTGCCTCATCAGCTCGAGCAGCTCGAGCGCGCGCTTCTTGTACAGCAGGAAGTTCTCGTCCATCATGAAGAATGTGTTGACGCGGAGCTTGCGTTCGGCTTCGCACATGATGTCGAAGAGTTGCTGCCCGGTCTCGAAGAAATTCACGAACCGGCCCTTTCCGCCGAAGAACGACGAGGTCGTGCAGAAATTGCAGCCCATCGGACAGCCGACCGATGGGATGATCGTGGCGGCGGGATCGCCGCCGCCCGGGGGCACCTTCAAGCCCATCAGCCGGAAGCCGAACGAGGACAAGACGGCCGGATGGGTGAGCGGCGCGTCGACCGGCTCACCGAGAAACTCGCGGAACCATCGGATCCCTTCGCCCTTGACGATGTGGTCCGCGTCGAGCAACTGCTCGAGACCTGGGATCGCCGACACATGGCCGCCGACGACAACCGTCGACGTCGGTGAGTGCTGCCTGACCAGACGGCACATCTCGCGCACTTTGCCGACATTCACAATGATGCCCGAGATGCCCACGATGTCGTACTGCTTCGCCCTCAGCTCGTCGATGAACTGTTCGCGCGTCGGAAAATCAAGCAGCGTGGACGGCGCGGAGATGTTCGCCTGAATCAGCATGATGCCCCACGAGCGGTGGTGCATTCGCAGCGAGAACGGTCCTTGCGCGCGCGTCACCTGGTTGTGATACAGCTCGAGCGGATTGATCGCGCGGCTTCCATATTCATCGTCTTGCGCGAAGGGACCAAACACAGACGTCAGCAGCACGTGCATCGTGGAATACTCCGCGAAGGTGGTTAAAACCGAAGCAGCAGCTCGCCGTACCCGAAGTGAGCGTGGTTGCCGGTGCCGTAAATAGCCCGCGTCGCGGGCCTGCCGGAGGCGTACCCGCAGTGAATCATTGTACCCGAGACCGAACACGCGCCATTCACCGGTAAGGAAGTGAACTGCGGATACGGAATATCGCACGGCTGCCCGACCAGCCGACTTTCTCACTTTCTTGGCGGGCCGCACGCGCGGGGCCCAGCCACCACGCGAGCCCCAGCGCCACGAGCAGCGCAACCGGCAGCGACAGGCCGGCGGAGGTCGCAACGGCGGAGGGACGCTCGGACGCAGCCAACGTCCGCGCTTCATCCGTGACGCACCCGTTTCAACCAGCGCCGACGGCTCCAGCGCGAGGTTGGGCAGATGATCTCACCATGCGATCACGCCGCGAGAACCGAGATCGGCTGCGGTGGCCGGAACGTGCCCGAGCTCTCGAAGAATCGCATTGAGGGTGGCGAGAGAAGCCTTTGGCGGTGCCGTGATTTCGATCCCGATTGCCTGGCCCTCAGCCGTGAAATCGATCACGAACCCCGGTTCGACCCTGCGCGTTCGCACGCTCTTCTGATTCGCCTCGCGCGGCAGGTAATAGTAGGCCGCGATGGGTCGGCCATGCCGAAACGTCACTTTAAGCTATGAACTCCTATTCAGTGATAGTCGCAGATCTCGACATCGTAGGCGTCGCCATCAAGGAATCGAAAACAGATCCGCCACTGATCGGCGGTTTCCGGGCGGTACCGCCGGTGACCTCATCAGAGGCAGCGACGGACGTGGCCTCTGGACTGCAGACGTTGCGGCGAGCGCCGAATCGGTCACACCGTGGGCGATTGACGCCGGGGGGCTACGGTCCGAGCAAGCGATACGCTAACCGATCCGCATTGAACGAACCGAGCCATAGCTCGTTGCCTACCCGCATGGCGATCGCCGTTCCCGTGAACGACGGCGTCGCTGGCCCGCGGGCAAGCTCCTTGACCGCCATCGTCTTGGGATCGATCGTCGCGGCGATGTAGCCTCGAGAGCATCTGATGCCCTCTTCCGTTCTCGGAGGCCCCCCACATGCCGGCTCCTCGTCAATCATCCCGGCGGTAATCAGGCGATTATCGCTGGTCCAGCGAACGTTGTCCGGCGCAAATTCGCTGAGCTGTGCGAAGCGAAGTGGCGTGCCCGGATTGTCGCGGGAGAAGGCGACGATGCGCTTCAGCGTGGACGAGACGACGTAGAACTCGCGATCGTCGGGTGAGGTCTCGATGCCGTTGTTCGCCGAAAGCTCCGTTCCAGGCAGCATGCGGAACGCGGAAGAGCCGGCCGTCCACAGGAACACCGCGCCAGTATTGCGGCCGGCGAACGCGTCGGCGAACGACTTGCCCGGCAGAATGAGCACCGTCGCGACCAGCGAGCCATCGCTGAACGCGGCGACGCTGTTGGCTGCCATGCCGGCAGGCATGAGTACGCATCCGATCCACGTGGCGGCAGGCTCGGCACCGCGCGTGTCGAGCTCGAACACTTCAATCGATTCACGACCGCCATGGTTCACGGCGTAAACGGTGTGGCGGCCGTTCTGCGCCGGCCGGAGGCTCAGGCCGTGCAACACCGCTTGCTTCGGATCGAGCGGACCCGGGCAATTCGCGTACTTCGTTCGGTCCGCGCGGGTGCTCGGCACATCAGCGGCATACAGGCTCCGAACCAACTTCGCTCGCGTGTCTACGAGGTGCAACCCACCGCCTGGCGCCATCCCGCTGGCAATCAGCCAGCGCGTGTTCGGGACCAGCACCAGGTCTTCCGGATTCTGAACGCCGCATATGAACGCGAGCCCGCCGGAGGGTGCGCAAGCGGCCGCCTGGCCTGCGCTGATGGATCGTGATCCACCGAGCGCAAGAAACGTGAGCACTCCGCCGATGATTGCCTGCTTCATTCCGTTGTCCCTCGCGCGGTGATCATACCGCGTCCGTCGGTCAATTGTGAGCGGCGGAATCGACGCAGCGAGAGGACGCCCGCCGGGCTCGTAAGGCGCGCCCGCGCTGAACTCGGCGCCCCGAGTCCCGACTCGTTCGCCTGGCTGTTGCGGAACCGTCCTAGAGTCAGGATCCTCGTCGAGTTGGGAACCGATGCTCGACAAGGCCCGTAAAATCGGCGCTTGTTCGAAAAGGCTGACGCTCAGGACCTGTAGAAATTTGTAGAGGCGATCTTCAGGACCAGCCGCCTCCGAACGATCGCGACGTGAGACGGCAAAGGGCGAGTTAGAACATCGGCAGCCGCGGAAGCGGCGCCAGCGCGACCCGCTCTTCGCGATCCGGATTGTTCGTCAGCTTCCACTCGTTACTGATGTGCATGGTCGAACGCTCGGTCGTGTTGTACGCGGGCCATTTCTGGATCCCCGGGTGGCTCGGATTCCCCGTTCGCACGAACGCCAGCCACGCGCCGCTGACCTTGTCGGCCAGCGGCTGAAGCTCCGGACCAGTGCCGACCATTTCCGGCAACTGCCAGTGGTTCTGCATCGCGAACGGGATCTCGATGCAATGAGGCGACCGGCGGCGGCCGCCCTGGACCGGCGTTCTCCATCGAATCTGGTACAGAAACGCGGGCGCGCGGCGCTGCGCGGCCTCGCGCTCGGCCTGCGTGTGTGCATTGCTCGGAAACGCGGAGATCGTTGAGGATCGCGCGCCGGCTCACGTTGTTCATAGGGGTCCTTTCGGCTCGGTTACGACGATGGACCCAGATTCTAGGGGGTTTTCAGGCAATTCACGACCGCGGGGCCGGACATTTGAGTCTTTTTTGATGGCAACTCCTGGGCACCGGCCGCATCATGTGGTGTTCATTCGAGGAGGGTCATGACGAGCGCACATCGTTCCATCAGACTGCTGGCCATCGCGACTGTCCTGGCCGCTGCCAGCCACGCGACCCCCGCCGACGCCGTCCAGGGCAGGACGATTGCGGGAGTCGTTTGCGAGACACCGCCGCCGCTGCACTGCGGCGCCGACTGCGCCGGCGCGCTTCTTGGCGATCTGGGCAATGCGACCGAGCCACGGACGGGACGCAAGTTCTTTCTCGATTACCCGTGCGACCTGAAGGCGGGCGAACAAGTCGTCTTCATCCTCAGCCTTCACGGCGCGGGATCGATCGGCAATTGGCAGCGCCACTATTTCCCGGCGATGGACTACAAGGAGAAATATCGGCTGGTCATCGCCACTCCCACTGCTGCGGCCTCGGGATCCATCACGTCAGGTGCGCCGGCCGTTCGCATGTGGACGCCGGCGGCTGACGATGAATATCTCCAGAACCTCGTCCAGTTCGTGTTCGATCAGGTTGGACGAAACAACATCAAGGCGTTCTGGCTCGCCGGCCACTCGCAGGGCGGCATGACATCCAACCGGATCGTGTGCACCGACTTCTTCAAAGACAAAGTCGACGGCTGGCTCAGCCTGTCGGGCGGCCGAATCGGACCCGCGCAGATCGCTCCCGACTTCTTCGGTCCGAGCGGACCACCGGCGGCCTTGACCGCTAGCGGGCCGGACGCACCTCGGCCGGGTGTGGCGTCGGTGCCGACGTGCGATCTCTCCTACATCTTCACGTCGGGCGAGCATGAGATCACAGGGCTCCCCGAGACCTCACCATGGGCGCAGAAGTATGCGTGCGGCACGCGCATTCGTCGTGCCGATATCGTCGACACGACGAAGGGGTACGTCACCGGTGCGGCTCCCGGCCGCGGCGTGAGTTGGGGGCTCGCCGCAAGGCCCGGGACGGCGGAAGTCTTCGACTACCCGAATTGCAAGAGCGGCAAGGTGGTCGCTGACGTGCTGCGAATGAACAAGGGGCATACCGAAGGGCTCGAGCCCAAGGTGACCGACGCGTTGATCAAGATGATCGTCTCCGCCAAGGGCGGCAAAGCACGGGCGAGCAACAACGCGGCGCGCGCCGCCGCTGGCGACGGTGCCGAGTGCGATCGCGAGTGCCTCCGCGGGTTCATCACGCGGTACCTGGACGCGATGGTTGCGCACACACCCGGCGCCCTTCCGGCCGCGGCTATCGTCCGATTCACTGAAGATACCGGGGACAGGAAGCTGGGCGACGGTTTATGGAAACAGGCATCCAAGATCAGACCCTATCGCCTCGACATCCTGGATGTCGCGCAAGGCGTCGCGGCTGCTCAGGTCGTCGTCGAGGAGGCCGGTTCTCCCGTGATGTTCCTACTCCGGCTGAAGGTTGCCAACAAGACAGTCACTGAAGTTGAAACCCAGGTGACCAGAAGCCAGAAGGAAGGGGCGATCTTCGCGGTGGACGCGCTTCAGTCGCCGAATGCGGCCATGATTATGCCCGTCGATCCCGATCGCGTCTCCACATATTTCCCGGCGCCAAGATAAGGGCAGGGAATACCCATCACTCGATCACCCAATCGCTCGAGGCGCGACAATCTCGTCCTGGCGCGCCTCATAGAGATCCAGGCATTGCGCGCAGAGCCCCTGCTCGGGGCGCCACGCCGGGAAGTCGGCGCGAAGGATCGCCCGCGCGGCTGCCGACAGCCGCTCGGGGCGCGAGTCGAGCGCCGCGACCGGAAACCTGCACAGTGGACACCGCCCGGAGTCGTCCATGTTCGTGCGCGCGTTCCCGTTGGGCGCCTGCGCGAACGCCACCAGGGCGGGATGCGTCGGCTGGACCCGGTCGAACCACTCGTCGAACAGGCGCGGACCTTCGCCGCCGAGCATGGCGAACGTCGCGGCGAACTCCCGCCGCCGGACTTCCCGCATGCGGCCGTCCGCGACACCGCTTTGCGAGAGCCGCCCGTCGATCGTCACGTCCCACAACACCCGGTAGCGGTCGCGCAGGATGTTGTCCGCCGACGGCCCATCGTCCGAGGCGGGCAGCGTGCGTTCGTACTTGAACGCCGGGTCGAGCATGTCGGCGACGTGCGTCAGCTCGTGCGCGAGGAGCGTGGCGAGCGGCTCGGGCGCGAGCAGCGACGCTGGCCTGAGCCGCAGCGCGAGCACGGGTTGCCCCTCGCCGGTCCGGGCGGTCGCCGGCGACGGGCCGATGAGATCGGCGCCTTCTTCGCGCCCGGTCAGCGCGCGCGACACGCGGCATCCGCTCACGTGGTCGAGCAGGCGGGCGCGGGCGGCCACGGCCTGCTCGATGACCTGGTGAAGACCCAGGCGCGCGAACCACTTGAGGTGCAGCGCGCGAAAGTCGGCCTCACGCTGGTCAGGTTCGGCGACGTCGTAGACGCGATTGCGCTCGCGCCGGAACGTCCGGGCGTTGGCGGCGGCCAGCGTGCGCTCGGCCAGCAGGACCGCTTCCTCGACCAGGTCGGGCGCGTAGGTGATCGCACTCATGGCCGGCGCTGGATCTGAATCAGCTCGTCGGCCGACCCGCACGCCATCGGCGTCTCGTCGATCTCCTCGGGCCTGACGATGAGATCGACCGGACCGGCTTCGACGCCGACCCGTGCGCACTCGGCATCGACGAACGCGAGCAGCAGGCGCCCGAGGGCGCCGAAGTAGCCGTCGCCATCCTCGGCCGCGACCCGTGCGGCGAAGGCGCGGCCGAACCGTCCGAGGTGATCGCGCAGGAACGAACGTCCGGCCAGCTCGGTCACCTCCAGCGTCTCCCTGACGTCAGGGTCCGCGTCCAGCCGGTCGAGCAGGTGCGCTTGCTTGCGGTTCAGGAAGTCCATGAACTCACACTCGCAGGCGATGTGGTCGCTGCGCGCTTCGCCCGCGATCATCGGGCGCAGGCCGAAGGCGAGGTAGAAGCCGGAGATGTCGGCCAGCTGTTGCGGCTGATGGAAGCCGTTGTCCGGGCCGTACTCGGTTTCGCACGCGCAAATCAAGCCGCGCGTCGTGTGGCCGAAGAGGTGCCAGTACCTGCCAGACAGTGCGTCGACCTCCGGCGGGGTCAGCGACGCGAGGCGCGCGGCGGCGGATGGCAGTCCGCTCTGGTCCGCCGAAACGCTGGCCGACGCGGACGTTTCACTCGAGGGCAGAAGGTGCTCCAGGGCGGCGGTCACGACGCGAAAGCGGTCGCGGGCGCCGATCTCGTCCAGCCGCGCGCGCGTCGGCGGCTGGAACCCGATCGACAACAGCCGGTACACGACCGCTCGCGCGAGCGCGGCGTCGACGGCGGACGGAAGCAGGATCGCCATGGTCGGACGTCAGATCGAGTTGGCGTGCGCGTTGGACCGGACGTGGATCGGTTCCTCGATCGTGGTCCGGAAGATCTCGCGTCCGGTCTTGCCGAACGCAATCACCGTGTCGTTGTAGAGCTCGACCTTGCGGCCGTGTAGCGAGCCCTCGTAGATTTTCGGTCCCTCCTGAATCTCGTACTTGTAGATGATCCTGTTCGACCGGCGGAACAGCTGCAGCACGGCGAGCAGCTCGCGGCTCGGGCTCGCGTAGTTCTCGATCGCGCGGTCGACACCCGGACCAAACATCTGCCGCAGGTAGGCCCGCGGCACCCATCGCGGCGGGATGTAGTACCCGTTCGGTTGCGTGCCGAACTGCGGGTAAAGCGGCAGCGCCACCTTGGCCACGTGGACGAGGAAGTAGAGAGGGTGATAACGGTCCTCGGCCCAGGAACCGTCCTCAGCCACTTGCACGAGGCCTTGCATCCGGATCTGACCGATGCACGCCGCCATGCACCGCGTTTCCATCGGCTCGCCTCCGGTCTCCGGGTCAGTACCTTCCACGCGCGGGTAGCAGGCGATGCACTTCTCGCTCGTGCGTGTATTCCCGCGGTACATGCTCTTCTTGTAGGGGCACGCCTCGACGCACTTGCGATAGCCCCGGCACTCCGCCTGATCGAGCAGGACGATGCCGTCCTCGGGGCGCTTGTAGATGGCCTTGCGCGGGCACGCTGCGAGGCACGCGGGATACGAGCAGTGGTTGCAGATGCGAGCCAGGTAGAAGAACCACGTGTTGTGGACCGGCAGCTGCTCGCCCGTCTCGTCGAGCTTGTTGCGCACGCCGCGCTTCCCGACCGGGTTGTCCTCGTAGATGTTCGGCGAGTTCCACTCCTCGTCGGTCGGCAGATAGCCGAGAACGCGGGCGCTGTCTGACGTCAAGGTTCGCTGGGCCGCTTCGAAGATCGTCTGGCCTTCGAATGTGCCGTACGGACCGAAGCGGCCGTCGGCGGGCTTGCCGCCCCAGACCTGCCCGTCAGGGTTCGCCTCCTCGAGCTTCGCAAGGATCTTGGCGTCCCACCACTGCGGATACCCGCCGTACGGTTTGGTCTCGACGTTCGCCCACCACATGTGCTCCTGACCCTTGCTGAAGGTCCACGTCGACTTGCAGGCCATCGTGCAGCTTTGGCAGGCAATGCAGCGGTTGATGTTGAACACGAAGGCGAACTGCCGCGAGGGATACCGCGCATCGTACGGGTAATCCATGTTGCGGCCGAGTTGCCAGTTCTTGACGGTCGGCATGGTCAGCTCCTGCGGCGAATGAATCGCAACGGTTCCGGCTCCCCGTCGCGGTCCGGGCTGTCGGTCACGATGCACGTGAATCGACCCCAGACACCGACGCTTTCGTCCACGATGCGGGCGACCTCGTCCTCGCCGAGCAGGCGCCAGGCCTGGTGCGCACCCGAGTACTCGGCCTCGCGGTAGAGCGCGAGGATCTGCGCCCGTGTGAATCCCAGCTGCGCGAACTCGTCGGCGAAGGCTGCCGCCATCTCGCGCGTGACCGCCTCGTCGCCAGGCAGCTCGACGCCAACAAGCTCCTGAGGGTCTTCCGGTTCCGGATCGTCGTAGGGCATCTTCTGTGTCCTGGAGGCTGTGTCCTGGAGGCTGGGAGACGGCTTCCAGCCCCTAGCCTCCAGCCTCTAGCCGCTAACCTCTAACTTTCGTCAGCTCCCCAGCGAGGTACCGTTTCATGAGCTCGCTTTCGTTGTCGGGCGAATAGCCGGTCGTCGCCGGCGCCCACACGCCCTTGCCGCCCATGCCGCCGTCCTCGGCTTTCGTGACGCGCACGAGCGCCTCTTTCGGCACGGTGTTGACCGCGTGATTGTCCGCCTCGCCGCCAAAAATAAATCCCATCGTTGCCTTCGCTTTGTGGAACAACGTGTCGGTCTGGTGCATCGGCATGTGCCAGTTGCGCGTGATCGACTGCTGCGAGCCGTAGCGCAGGTTGGCCTGGTAGCCGGTGTTCGCCGAGAGGGCCCGGCCGTCGGGCCGCGTCTCGTGCGCCTTCACGCTCTTCTCGGTCGCGATGAACGGCGCGTGCTTCATCATCACGATGTTGTAGGGGTATGCGTGGTTGTACTTGACGCGCAGCATGCAGCGCGCGACGCGGTAGAACGGATCGTCGGGCTTCGCCCCGATATACGGCCGATCCGCCGGGTTGGCATCGATGTACACGTAATCGCCGTCGTTGATGTTCAGGTCGCGCGCCGCCTGCGGATTGATATGCAGTTGGTGCTCGCCGACGCACGGCGCCCGCTTGTCGAGGCGGTACGGGTCGCCGAAGTTCGAGTCGTAGAGCATGTGCCAGTCAACGTTGGACCAGCCCGAATGCACGCGGTGGCGCGTCTTTGGCGTCAGGCAGTAGAACTGGAAGCCCTTCTCCCAGAGGAAGTTCTTCGTCGCCTTCGCCTGCGCCCACGGCATCTTCACGTTGCGGATGGTGCGGTCGTCCCAGTGCCCGGCCGCGCGCGAGATGCCGTAGTCCTCGGGCCGGACGAGCGGGTTCGAGCTGACGATCACGTTCGGCAGGTAAGGGGTCGCCTCCGGCCCTTCGCGGTGCACGATGAAGTTCTCGCCGTACTCGATCGCCTCGGGGACGTCGGCGTACGCGTGCATCCGCCCGGTGTCGGTGTAGAACGGCTCGCTGTCGTGCACCTGCTCGTAGAACGGGATGCGCGGATAGGTGCGGAAGTTGAGCAGCGCGCCTCCCGGCGGACCGTACTTGCCGGCCATGATGTCGGCCACGGTGTAGCCCTTCGTCGTCGTGCAGGTGTCGAGCAACCGCTGCAGGTAGATGGACCGTTTGCCTTCGTATTCGAACTTGAACATGTCGACGAAGCGCTGGTCGGCGGTCACCTCTGCCATCGCCTTGGCGATGCCGGCGAGGATCGCCAAGTCGTCCTTGCTGTCGAAGACGGGCGGGATGCCACCCTTCCAGACTTGGAGAAACGGGTTCGAGCAGCTCGCCGTCACCTCCAGGTTTTCGAATTCGAGCCAGGAATTGGCCGGCAGCGCGAGGTCCGCGTATTCGATCGAGGCCGTCATCTGGATGTCGATCGAGACGATCATCTCGATGTTCGGGTTGACGTTCTTGATCATCTCGTAGGCCCACTTGGCGTTGTTGATCAAGTTCACGTTGCTGAAGATCAACGCCTTGGTGGGCGTCGGCATGTGGGTGTCGCCGGTGAAGTTTCTCCGGCCGTACTTCGGTGTGTTGACGATGAGCGCCTTGTCGCCGTGGTTCCAGTAGGCCGGCTCCTCGTCCTTCGTGTAGGCGTGCGCGACAACGTCCTTGCCTGCCGCCTTCTCGTCGAGCGTGAGGTGGAACGGATCCTCGGCGACCCAGCCCTTGAAGCCGGGGCCGGTCCACGGCGATCCCTGGAAGAGCGCCGCCTTGTAGTTGCCGGCCCAGGTGTGGCACCCGGCGCCGGGCTGGCCGATGTTGCCGGTCAGCATGAGCGGCAGGTACGCCGCGCGGTTCATTTCAGTCGCATGGAACCAGTGATTGATCCCTTCACCCTGATGGATGGCGGCCGGCTTGATCGTCGCGAGATCCTCGGCGAGCTGCTCAATAAGCGGCTTGGGCGCGCGCGTGATGTCGGCGACGGTATCGAGGTCGTAGTCCTTGAGGTGTACCTGATACAACGTCCACAGCGTCGCGCACTCGACGGTCTTCCCGTCTGCCAGCTTCACCTGGAATCGTCCCTCGAGCGCCGGATCGACGCCTTTCTTCGTCATCGTCTCGCCGACGTCGTCTCGCGTGATCGCCCGCGGGCCGTTGGTCTTCGCGTCCCACACGACGTAGTCGCCCAGCTTAGCGTGCTGCTCGGGCGTGAGCCCCTGGATCCTCATCGAAGGTCCGTCTGGCGCGAGCGTCGTCTTGTAGCCACCGAACACTTCGTGGGCGCGCAGGCGCTTGAGCGTGTCGGTGCGGACGAGCAGCGGGAAGTCGGTGAACTGCTTGACGAACTTCTCGTCGTAGTGCTTCTTGTCGATCATCAGCCGGGTGATGCCGAGGAAGAGCGCCGCATCGGTCTGGGGACGAATGGGAATCCAGTAGTCGGCCTTCGTGGATGGCGGGCCGTACTCCGGCGCGATGACCACGATCTTGCCGCCGCGCTCCATGCACTCGATGAACCAGTGCGAGTCGGTGAGCTTGTTCTCGACCAGGTTCTTGCCGTCCATGATGATGAGCTTCGAGAACCGGAGGTCGTTGAAGTCGCAGTCCGACGCCTGGAGGCCGTGCACCCACGGCTGGCCCGGCGCCTGGTCGCCGTGCCAGGTGTAGTTGGAGAAATTGCGGCCCCCCTTGGCCTCCTCGGGTGCAACGCCTCGGATGTTGGCATCCAGCAGTGCCATCGAGTTGTTGAGCCGGTACATCCCGTACTTGCCCAGCACGCCGAGCAGCCCCATACCACCGCGCATCTTGAAGGTGCGGGTGCCAGCGCCGCCGGTCGCCTTCACCATTTCCGGCTGGTAGCCCTGCGCGAGGAGACGCTTGCTGCCCTCCTGCCCGCTGTAACGATCGGCGATCGCGTCGAGCGCGAGGGCAATATTGGAGAAAGCGTCTTCCCACGAAATCTGGATGAACTCGTCTTGGCCCCGGCGGTCGAACAGGAACTGCGCTTTGCGTTCGGGGGTCAGCTCCGGGAAACCGGCCTCCGCCCAGGCTTTCCATCCCTTGCGGACAATCGGGTGACGCAGCCGGTACGGTCCGTACAAGACGCGGTGAAACGTGTAACCCTTGGCACACTGCCGCGGATTCCAGTTATTGGTCGCGTGGTTGCCGTAGAGATCGGCGTACTTCTGGTAGTCGTACGTGGCGCCGCTTCTCACGACGACGCCGTTTCTCACGTACGCGCGAATGCGACAGGCATGCGTGTCGTTGGGGGAGCAGACCCAGTCGAACGACGAGTCGTAGCGGTACTGGTCGTGGTAAATCTTCTCCCACTCGCGCGACACCTTCCTCGCGAGCGGGTTGCCATCGTCGACCGGCTGCAGCAGCGTGCAGGTCGCCCCGAGTCCGCCGATCGACATGGCCGCGCCAGCCCCGAGGTACTGCAGGAACTCCCGGCGTGCAAGTGTCTTCATCTCAATAGAGTCTTTCAAAATCGAACCCTCAGCACTGAAGGTTCTTCAAAGTTGAACCCTTGACAATGAGCTCAGTTCTGCAGGAAGAGTTCCTGCCAGATGGTCACCGACTTCTTGCCGTCGCGGTCGCCGGCGCTGCCGTTCCACACCGCAAACGCGACCGGAACGCGAGCGCCGGCCGCAAACTGAACCGCGTCCTGGCCGGCGGCCCGGCTGGCGGCTGCAAGCGGTCGCGTGAATTGCACAAGGTACGAACCCGTCTGGTACTCGCCCGTGGCCGCCACGGCCGCCAGCGGCGGATGCGCGCGGAGCGTCCCCAGGCCCTGCGCCGTCAGGTCTTCCGCCGCGCTGTGACGCGTCGGGTCGGCGACGATGTTGCCGGCGCCCCAAGCGGTGACGAACCGCGGATCGGATTCGAGCGTCAGGGCGTTGCGCATCGGCTGCTCGAGCGGCGACTTGAGCAGATTCGGGTACGAATCGATACCGATGTTCGGATAGACCTTCTCGAGATCCTGAAACGCCACATCGAGGTCGGCCTGCCGCTCGGACTTCCACATCCAGATGTTGACCGGCGCTCCCGGCTGGCCCATCGCGAAAAACGGCGGGTCGGACGTCAGTGCGAACTCGACGGCGACGGCATCGCGGAAGTCCTGCGGCCGAATGGCGGTATCGTCGTGCGTCACGTCTTCCCACTTGAGAAGCAACGCGAGGCTCTTGCCGTCGTGCAGCGCTCTCACGGTGATCTCCTCCGGACGGTCCAGCCGCCACCAGAGCGGCATCAGGTGGAGGTTCACGGCGGGCGTGGTGCGCCAGATCCCCGAGTCTGGGCCCGCCGGCAGCGCCGCAACGCGAGTGGCCACGATCCGGAACTTCTCCATGTCCATCTTTGCGCGCTGGGCGCCGCTCGAGAGCGAGCGCACGAAGTGAACGAGGTGCCACGCGTCGTTTCCGTGCAGATACCCGCTCTGCGGCATCGGCGATCCCGGCAGTCCGGCAACGATGCGCCGATAGACGTGGTCGGGTTGCGGGCTGCCCTTGAAGACACCGAGGGTCAGGTCGCGCGGCCGCGTCAGATATCCCTTCGAGTCGACCTGCTTCTGAGTCCCGTCTCCCCGCGCGGTGGGACCGTGGCACGGCGCGCAGCCTTTGGCGAACAGCTCCCCGGCCCGCGCACGCGCCGGCTCGTCATACGGCGGCTCGGCCGGTATGGTGACGAGGCCGGCGCCGCCATTGCCGTCCTTGTCGGGCTCGTGGTTCGCATTCGCTTCGAGCGGCCGCTTCGAGAACGATTTGACGTAGTGAACGAGGCCCCAGCGCATCTCCTCTGGCAGGTGCGCCCACGACGGCATCGACGAGCCAGGCATCCCACGCGAGATCGTGCGGAATAGATCCTCGTCGGTCGGCACACCGTCCCAGGTCGAAATGATGCGGAACTGTCCGGAGGTGAAGTCGCGCGGACGTGGATACAGCAAGTAGGACGCGTCGCCTTCACCGTTACCCGTTACTCCGTGGCACGTTGCGCACTCCTTCTCGAAGGTCTTCTTGCCGAGCGCGAGAAGGCTCGGAGAGTTCGGAAGAACATGCGCGGGAGCGATAGAAAACGGAAAAGCGCCGGACTCGGTGCTTTCTCGCGCCTTCTCGCCGCCACATCCGGCGAGGACGCCGACGGTCGCCGTCACGAGTAAGGCGAACCAGCCTGCCATTCGAGCGAACATCGATAAGACGCCTTTCCTCAAATACTGGTCCGCTTTGCCGGATTCCCGTCAATGTTTGCCGGTTTTTCGCAGCGCCCTGCTGCCATCGTGCAGTCTGGCCGTACTTCGTTCATCGACCGTTGCAAATGTGCTGCCCGGGATTCACGGAGGATTCAGCAGTGGCCGCGACAGATATCATGTTCATGTCCCGCGAGGCGACCGTGGCACGACGGTTGCGGTGGGATCCGGCGAACAGACCTGTGGAGGAACAGGCGATGTCTGAACCAATTGAGGCACGTCTTGACGCGCTCGAACAGAGTGTGCGGCGCCTGCAGGATGTGGTGGAGCGACATTTTCCCCCGCTCGTTGTACAGGAACTGCGGGACAGGCTGAAGTCGAAGCTGGAGCCGAGCGTCACGCCTCCGGCGGAGACCCTTCAAGCGGTCGCCCCGATCTCTCTGGACGATCAGATTCGTGAGCTCGAAGCGATGTTGATCGGGTGGGCGATGAGGGTCAGCCACGGCAACAAGTCGCGGGCGGCTGATCTTCTGAAGGTCAAACGCTCGACATTGGGCGACCGGATCAATCGCTGCGGTGTCGGTCACGTCGAGACGGTGGGCTCGTCGGCACCGCCGGACGTGGTTCTGGCCGAGAGTCGCTCGTCTCGCGCCGTCACGTGAGCGAAACAGCGATGTCGTCGCTGTGTGAACGGCGCGCATCGATGTTGAAAGATCACAGCGCCCGCCGGGAATCCGGCAGCCGCCGACTGAAGGAGGACGCCATGGAGGACACGATTTATTGTCTTGTCGACACCGGCGGCACGGTGTACGTGCAGGACGGCGCAGACTCGTATGCCGACGTTGCCGCACATTGCGCGCTAAACGAAGACGAATGCGAAGAGTATCGATTCGATTTGACGAACAGGCGATGGCTAAAGGATCGCGGCAGACCCACGAGTGATCGAGCGGTTCGCACCTACATTGATCAATGCGCCGGCACTCCCGACAGGCTCATGACGTTTGCGGCGGAGGGTCACCTGCCGAAGCGGACCCTGCTGAATCTGATCACGCCCGACAAGAGACAGGCCTATCTCGACGCCTGTACTGCTGTCGAGAAGAAGTACACCGACGATTGCGCAGCGGAAAACGACCCCTGCCTGGAGCCAGGGTGTGCGGTCGAGAACGAGATCTGTCTGCAACCGCTGTTGAAGGCCGGGATCGAGTATCACAAGGCCTGCGCCGCCGAATGGATCAAGATGTTTGCGAACCCTCGCAATCGAATTGAGGTCTGGAAGAACTGATCACGATAGCCGTCTTGGATCTTCTGGCTCAGGGCTTCATCTGTATAGGATTGTTGGCTCGCGCAGAGCAGACGTGTCTCGTGACCAGTTCGCTGGAGGCCGGATCGATCTCATCTCGAGGCGAGCGTCGAAGTCGCCTCGTAACTCTCGGAAATTTTCCTTGATGCCGTGAAATAATCCGCACATAGTCCTGCCGGGCCGCGTCCATCACCAAGTGTGTGCATACGGCATGAGGTGTGCGTCGAGACCGGTCACGATACAAGGAGTTTGTTATGGCCATCACCGCATCGATTCAGGAGTTCCTTCGTCAGGCCAACGTCGCGTACCGCGTCGTCCCGCATTTGCCCGCGTACACGGCGCGAGAAGAGGCGGCCGTCGCGCACGTCCCGCGTCGCGACTGGGCGAAGACGGTCATCTGTTTTGCTGATGGGGAAGCGATTGAGGCGGTCGTGCCAGCCGATCGCGTCGTGAACCTCAAGTCGCTTGCCGCCGCAGCAGGAGCCTGGACCATCCGGCTGGCGCGGGAAGACGAGCTCGATTCGCTCTTTCCCGACTGCGAGGCTGGCGCCATGCCACCCTTCGGGCCTCTTTATCAGCAACCGGTCTTCGTCGATCAATCGCTGGCCCACGAGGACGACGAGGAGCACATCGTGTTCAACGCCGGTACGCACACCGATGCCGTCGCGATGCGTTACCGCGACTTCGCGGCGCTCACGCATCCGATCGTCGCCCGGATTGGTCAGCGGCGCCCGGCGGATCGCTTCGAGCTCGCCTCGTCAGGGGACCTGGACAATCAGTGCTAGGATGCGCATCCATGCTCATCCGCGTCTTCGCGCTGACAGGCCCCCAACTGTCGGAATGTAGTAGGCGTTGGCGTAGTCGACGACCATCCGGTCGGCGCTGAACCGCCAGGCGAGCGTCGCGATCGACCGTTTCATCCGGCGGATCCACCGGTGGGGCAAACCATGCCGGTCGCGGTCGAAGAAGACCGGCACCACCACGCGTTCGAGAGTGTCGTACTAGACGCGCGGTCAACTCACGTAACGGCGGCAGATTGGCCGGCAGATCGGAATCGATCAGCAGGAGCCGCGTGCGGCCCACGTGCGCCAGCCACACGCCGGCGTGAATCGTGTTGTTGCCGCACTGGACGTCCACCGTGAGCGCTGAGCCATCGGCAGCGGCGGCGTGCACGAGCGGCAGGGCACTGATATCAGTCTTGCCGTACTCTTCGCGCTGCCATCCCGTCCCATCCACATGCTGATGGAAGTAGCCATTTGCGTAGAACAAGCCGACGCCGACGACCGGCAGCCCCAGTTCGGAGGCACTCTTCAGGTAATCACCGGCCAGCGTGCCGAGCCCGCCCGAGTACAGCGGCAACGACTCGTGAATCCCGAACTCCGTCGAGAAGTAGGCGATCATCGCGGCCGCGAGTGGCCCACTGCGCGCGGCACACCACGTCTCCTCGCTCGTCAAGTACTCCTGCAGGTGGCGGTACCAGAAGTCCACACGGCTCCGGAGCGCCAGCGCATCGATCCGGCGGTCGAGTTCGTCGCCGCCGTACCGGTGCAAGAGGGCGATCGGATTGTGATTCGCCTCGCGCCAGACGTCCGCGTCGACCGCCCGGAACAGCTCGATCACCTCGGGCTGCCACGTCCACCACAGGTTCAGCGCCAGCTGCTCGAATCGCTGCCGTAGCTCGCTCGCGCCCGAACTGGGATGCGGCGGCGCGTCGGAGATCACGCTCCCTCCTGATACTTCGGGCGCGTCACTTTGACGTCCCCGGTTGGACGGCGATGAGGTGCCCAGCGCTCTCGTCCGTGATCCGGATCTCAGTGATCGTAACGGTGCCGTCGGCCTCTTTTGTCCACCGAGCTTCCGTGCGCCACGCCGACTTGTCGAGCGGTACGATTTGGCATGGCACGCGAGCGACTTCAGCGCCAGTCTGGTAAGCGCGGGCATGGCGTCCCACGTCCAGCCTCTCCTGCTGTCGCACGACAACGTAGTCCTGACCATCGACGGTTATATGCTGAACCTGATAGCGGCCCGGTTGCAGCAAAGTCGCGCCAAAGTGCGTGACTCGGCCGAGCTCGAGGTCCCCTTTCTTCCCGATCGTCGTATGGTGCGGCTGGGCCGCCGCCAGTGCGGGAGCGAGCGCAATAAGAGCCGCGAGAGCGCCGAAGAGCCACGGTCGTTGATTACTCATAAGTGTCTCCTTCTTACGTGCGTAGAAGCCGGCCCTCGTGCGCGTCCGTGCACCACCGGTGACGACGCGGACCGCGCCGGACCGAAAGGGCGTCACGCTGTTCTTTAGCGCGGCTCCACCGGTTGCCGCCATGATGACGAGCAGCACGCCAACCCTGGTGCGCGTGAGACATCGCATAAATGAGCCGGGGGCAAGCCGTATGCCGACATCACCAAGGCTCGATGCGACGCTTTCGCGGTCATTCGCCACGCTCCCGCGTTGTTGTTTTAGACGTCCGATTTCCGACTGCGCCGTGTCAGACATGGCTCTGTCCGAAAACAGACATCACCGGATCGAAAAATCGACCACGATCATCACAAGGACATCGACAGGCGCCCCAGCCAGCCGGCCCGGGTTGAACCGCCACTGCCGGACAGCCTCGATCGCCTGCTCATCGAGGCCGCCGGGATCGAGCGAACGGATGACGCGGATGTTCGATGGTTCCCCGTTCGCGCGGACGATGACTTCGAGCAGGACGGTTCCCTGGATTTTCCGAAGGAGCGCTTCGTTCGTGTAAGACGGCCTCACCTGGAACAGCAGCGTCGGCGATGTGACGGCGCCGCCGGGCCGGTAGAGACCGCCCCCGGTGCCGCCCCCCGATCCCGGTCCGATACCGGGACCGCGGCCCGACCCGACACCGGTCCCGACGCCCTCGCCCACGCCGCCACCTGATCCCGGGCCTTGTGAAGTGCCCAACCCAACGCCCCCCTCGAGCGCGCCGATCTGCTCCATGACACCGGACGCGAACGGCTTCGCGTCGAGCAGAATCTGCTGCGCCGGCGCGGGCACGTCCGTGGTCCGTCCCGTCGTGCTCAACGGACGCGCGATGGGGACGGTCGCGCGATCGCGGCCTACGCGCTCGGCGCGGCGGATCGGCGCTGGTTGCCGATTGCCGCCACCTCCGCCTCCACCGCCACGCCCCGGTACGGCCAGGAAAACCACGCGCGGCAGGACGACGGCAGCATCGAGTCGATGGACTACTGCTGAGGGCGCTGCCGGTCTGGTGCCGGCCAGCGCTGCGACGATCGACGCGATGGCGACAGCGTGGATCGCGGCGGACACCACGAGTGGGGAGGCACACGCCGTCGGCGTCGTGTGCGCCGGCAGCCGCGGCGCCGGCATCGACAGAAAGGCGCCGTCGTCTATCCCTGCCACCAATGCCGGCGCGTGATCGGATTCAGGCTGAGTGTGCATTCCGTTGTGTCCGCGAACAGTCGTGGCCATCGTCGCGGGTCGGCCATGAACGGATAGTGCGGAAGCCGGCTCGATCGCTCGGTGTCCACCCATGGCGGGCTCGAAAAAGTGAACGGCCGTGGTCCCAGCGGCGCGAGGAAGTAAAGTCGAAACGACTCCGGCCGACCAGTATTGGACGATTCGCTCTGCGCGCTCGCAATTCCGGCAGTAAGGACGCTCGCGAGGGTCACGATGAGCGCGACGAACAGCCCGTGGCTTGAGCGGGTCATACCCCACACGGTCGCAACGGCCATACCAACGGATCAGAGAGGGGAACGGAATGTGCTTGGCGGGAACGCCTGGCAGGGACCGACCGGGAATCACGAAACCGGCCTCCGAGGAGATGCATCCCATGGCGACGAGTGAGCGCTCCGGGGGTTGTGACGTGCGGAAGATTTCGCGTCGCTTCGGTAGAAATCCACAGCCTGGCGAACCGAGCGGAGTTCTCGCGTGAGACGACATCACGAGGAACTCGCCGCGGTCCCGTCGATTCTGCCGGCGCTGTCCATGCTCGTGCCTCTCGCTGGCGCGCTGTGGCTGCGCATCAAGGCCGCACGGAAGAAAGGCAGTGACGAGCCGTGACAGCACCGCGAGCGTAATCCACCAGGCATCAGAGTCGTGAGAGGGTGCGGACGCCCGTGCCCGGAAGGCGAGGATGACGTATGAGTCGGCAGCGCGGATGGCTCGTCGACGAGCTCGAGCGTCGTGGCGTGTCGCGGCGCGAGTTCATGGGGTTCTGCGCCACGATGGCGGCGGCGCTTGCGCTGCCTGATGCCGCAGCGGCCCAGATCGCGCGGGCGGTCCAGAGGACCGAGAAGCCCGTGCTCCTCTGGCTGGAGTTCCAGGACTGCGCGGGGAACACCGAGTCGTTCCTGAGGGCCAGCCGTCCGACTGCGGCCGAGGTCATCCTCGACATGCTGTCGGTGGACTACCACGAGACGATCATGGCGGCGGCAGGGATCCAGTCGAAGGAAAACCGGGACAGGACAGTGAAAGAGCGGCCGGGCGCGTACATCGTCGTCGTGGAGGGATCGATTCCGACCGGCGCCAACGGAGCGTACTGTACGATCGGCGGGGAATCCGCCGTCGATATTGCGCGTCAGGTCTGCGGAAACGCCGCCGCCACGATTGCGATCGGCACCTGCGCGGCGTTCGGCGGTATTCCGGCGGCAGGCCCCAATCCGACCGGTGCATTAGGCGTGGCGGATGCGGTGCCGGGTGTCAAGAACCTGATCAACCTCTCGGCCTGTCCGGCGAACGTCGAGAATCTCACTGCGCTGCTGGTCTATTACTTGACCTTCAAGCGGTGGCCGCAGCTGGATCACTACCGTCGGCCGCTCTTTGCCTACGGCAAGTTGATTCACGACAACTGCGAGCGTCGGGCGCACTACGATGCCGGCCAGTACGTCGAGGCGTGGGGCGACCAGGGGCACCGCGCCGGATACTGTCTCTACAAGATGGGGTGCAAGGGGCCCGCAACGTTCCAAAACTGCCCGAGCGTCAAGTGGAATGGCGGCACGAACTGGCCGATCGGCTGTGGACACCCCTGCATCGGCTGCAGTGAACCCGATTTCTGGGATCGCATGACGCCGTTCTATCAGCACCTGACAGGCGTGCCCGGATTCGGGATCGCGTCCGACATCGACAAGATCGGCTTCATCGCCACGGTTGGCGTCGGCGCCGCGTTCGCTGGCCATGGCCTCATCCAGATCATGAAGCACATCGGCAACAAGCCTGAGCCACTGACCCCAAAGACAACTGAGAAGGGAACGCCGTCATGAGCCGCGTCATCGTCGATCCCGTCACGCGGATCGAAGGCCATCTGCGGATTGAGGCCGAGGTTGAAGGGGGCGTCGTCCGAGACGCCTGGTCGTCATCGACGATGTTCCGCGGGATCGAGATCATTCTGAAGGGGCGCGACCCTCGGGATGCGTGGGCGTTCACGCAACGGATCTGCGGCGTGTGCACCACCGTCCACGCC
>JAHFUI010000213.1 GCA_023265175.1 Acidobacteriota bacterium | reverse complement strand
TCTTCGACGTCATCCGCACGTGGATCCAAGGAGTGAGATGATCCGATGAACACCAAGGACAACAAACTCTCCCGCAGAGGATTGCTGAAAAAAGGTGCCGCGGCGGTGGGCGGCGCGGCGCTGGTCACGCAGAGCGCGTCGCCGGCATTCGCGCAGTCCGCAGCGGTCGTGACGGCCCGGCGGTTTCGCGGATGGGTCTCGCGAGGCACGGGGCCGGGGCGGACGACGCTGCAGGAGATGACGCTGCGCCCGATCACCGGACGACAAGTCGTGGTGCGCACCGAGGCGACGAACCTCTGCTACTCGAACGCGGGGGCGGTGCTCGGGCTCGGGCAGAACGCTGGTCCCGCTGCCGCTCCGCCGGCCGCCGCGCCGGCGGCCGCGGCTCCAGCCGGCCGGCGCCTCAACGACATGGCGGTCATTCAGGGACACGGCGGCGTCGGCGTCGTCGAAGCTGTCGGCCCTGACGTGCGGCGGGTTCGCGTCGGCGATCGCGTGTGCGTGTCCGGCACGCCGCAGTGCGGGTCGTGTTATCAGTGCCTGCGCGGCCGCGCGGACGTCTGTCAGTTCTTGAGCCGCATCGGCGCGGACGATCTGATGCCGATCGCCGACCTGCGCGACGGGACGCCCGTGTTCGAGAACTCCCACATCGGGGGGCTCGCCGAAGTGATGGTGGCGTTCGAGGAATGGGTGATTCCGATTTTCACGAAGGCGGCTCCGGCCGATCTCGGCATGGTGTGCGGCTGTGTCAGCGTGGCGGGACTGGGTGCGAGCACGTCCGGAACGCTCGCCACCCTCCGGCCCGGCTCCGTGGTGGCCGTCGTCGGCTGCGGTCCCCTCGGGCTCAGCGCCGTCCAGGGCGCGCGGATCGCGGGCGCCTCGACGATTGTGGCCATCGAGCCGATTCGGATCCGCCGCGAGCTCGCGCTGAAAGTGGGCGCGACGCACGCGCTCGATCCGAATGTCGAGGGCGACAAACTCGTGGATCGCGTGCGCGCGATTTCAATGGCGACCGGTCCGGGCGATCGCTACTGGGCCGGCGGGCGCGACACGGGCGGCCGGCGGAGCGGCTCCGGCGCTGATTTCGTGATTGAAGCGGCCGGGGCGGCGACGGTCACGCCGAAGCTCGAGGCCGGTCCGGATCCGACCGGTATTCTGCCGATGCAGCAGGCCTATCAGATGTGCGCAACGGGTGGAGATGTCGTCACGACGAGCCTGGTGCGAGGCAACGTCACCTTGCCGGGCCTCCTGTTTGCTCTTGGGGGCATCAGCCATCACGGCGGGCAGGCCGGTGGGGCCAATGCGCTGCGCGACATTCCTCGGTTCGTGGAGATGCTCGACACAGGACAGTACAACGGGAAAGCCCTCGCCACGCGAGTCGTGCCGCTCGACGAGATGATCGGGGCGTACGAGGAAGTCATCTATCGCTCGACGGTCACGGCCATCATGACCCCGTGACCCGAAGATGACGACGGATTTCCGGAGAGTCTACGCGACGATGATCAAGGAGTGGCCGGGGTACGACGACACCGAGGCCGTGCTCAAGAGCCGGTTCGCCACGCTGGGCCTTCGCCTGAACGGGTCGCGCGTCATCAGTGTGCATCCCCAACGAGACTGCGGCGACAGCCGCGGGATCCCTCGTCGCTGCCAACCTGGTCGGCAGGCCGGACACCGTGTCCTCCGCGTCGTACGCTTCCGCTCTCGCGACGGTCAAGGGGTTCTGCGAGGGACGGGCACCTGCGCGGGATCGCGGCGGGGTCATTCACACGGTCATCGCACGAATCGGCGTGACCGTCGCGTGAGACGCTGCGGCCACGGTGTCGTGCGATTCGCGACGGCCAGCCTCCGAGGTTGGCTGCGCCGAGGCATCCCGCGGCTCTTCATCGCGGCCGAGGCAGTTCGTGCGGCGACGTCTAGCGGAAGTGCACGAGAAATGGGACAAGACGCAATGATCGGCGCAATCACTGAGCACGACATCCTGACTACAAATGCCGTGAGCGTGGACGTCTCGACCATCCGGACATCTCAGCAATCCGCCGAATTTTCCATCTCTCGGGTCTGGCTGGACGCCGTGAAGCGGCGGCTCCACCAGTTGCAGAAGCTCCCGATGAATTGGGATTCGTACGGCGCGCTGCCTGTCGATCCACGAATTGTCTCGGCCAGCCATGACTTCCGTCCGCATCTCGGGTGGGTGCAGAGACTCGGACGCGATCACCGGAGCGATCCCGGCAAAGGAGCGGGCGCTGCTGCTTTTGCCGCTTTGCAGGTCACGATGCTTCCACTTATCGATCTGGCAACCGTGCCATAGGACGATTCCGATGCCTTCCCATGACGTGCCATGAATGAACTCGGGATCGTGCGTCCAAGGCGGCGGTTTCTTCAGCTCGGCGACTGAGCCATAAAATGCCTTACCGCTCGAACTTTTTCGGTTATCCGGCCGACAGAGCGTCGTTGGGGCCTCAATGAGGCCCCACGGTACGTGATCGACGAGGTCACCTTGGCTGAGATCAGGGGCAGGAGCAAGGTAGAACGGATCGGACATCACAGTCCATGATCAGGGTCTGGCAGACGTTCGACGTCGTTCAACGCAACCGCCTTGAACAGCTGGCGCACACGTCCCGCTTTCTCGAGATGGACGGAGCCGACGTCAGCCGATACAAGACTCAACGGACCCGAGACTCGATGTACAGCGCTCGCGGCCACGCTTGGTGCCGTCATGAAAGACGGCAGCAACACATTCACTGCGATCGTCAAGACACTGGCGACCGCGACCGCGACAGCTGCAACTGACAATGACAGTGCCGACACCTCAATCTTGCCACTCTGCAACGGCGGCTGATTCGACGCGTCAATCGTTGTGAAATCCACTTCACGAGTGAACGCTTCTTCGCGTAAAATTCTGACTGCGTCATACGCGATCCCCTTGCGCCTTCTGCAATTGTTCCCTTTGCGCTCTCTGCAGCTCTTCCATCATCTGCGCGGGAAAATACGATTCGATCGTCTTCACCACGGCCGCTGTTTGATCCAGCAGGTGCGTGAGTTCAAAAATCGTAGTCATGCGCGATCAACGGCCGCCAGCACGTCGCGATTTCCAGGACAACGGGGTCGGGTCGATCGCGAACGGGAGCGGCGATTCGGTCGGGGAAGGGTCCCGCGGTTTCAGCGCGCCTCGACCCGACGCGTGTGCGTCACCAGCTCGCGCGAACCGGCGAACACGAACGCCGAGACAGCACGTCGGAAGTGCCGGCCGCCTCATCGACGGATTGGGAGACGTGGACGTTTGTCGTCCTTGACATCTGCTTCGCTGTGCGTATGATGCGCGTTGACGTCTGATGTGCCCTGTGTCGGAGGAGTGTCACCGAGCCAGCGTAGGGCGCCGAGGGTCCGAGAGAGACCTTACGCGAACCGGCCGCGGGAAATCGCCCACAGGGCTCTAATTCGGGCTGTCGTCCTGGAGGAACAAGAAAAATGATGTCTGGTGGACTTCGTAAATCAAGGTGGAGCGTTGGGATCATCGGTGCCACGATGCTGATGTTTGGACTGGTGACACCTTCGATGGCTCAGAGGCGACCGCATCCGTCTACGGACAATCCGCCCGTCATTCTCGACGGCAATCCGGTGCAGGCCCTTTTTGTACAAGGATCCGGAAAGACGAGGATCTACATGCTCGCGGGTGCGGGCGGGAACATCACCCTGCAGGTAGGGGACGAGGGTGTGCTCTTGGTCGACACAGGCACCGCGCCGATGGCGGAGAAGACGCTCGCCGCGATTCAGCATCTCACACAAGGGCTTACGGATCAGCCGATTCGCTGGATCATCAACACGCATTTCCATCCGGATGCCACGGGCGGGAACGAGGTGATTTCGAAAGCGGGTCAAGGGGTGGCCGAAAACATCAGCAGCGGAGGCATACCGATCTTTGGCAGACGCAATGAGGCACAGCCGGCGACGGTCGTGGCGCGGGAGGCTGTCCTAAACAGGATGAGTGCTCCCACCGGCCAGCAGTCCCCGACGCCAGCGGCTGCCTGGCCGCTGTTGACCTACATCAGCCCGAAGCAAGGGATGTTCTTTAATGGCGAGCCGATCGAGATCATCTCAATGCCGGCCGCGCATACCGACGGAGACAGCATTGTGTTCTTCCGCCACTCGGACGTGCTTAGCGCCGGAGGCGTTTTCGTCACGACGAGTTTTCCGGTGATCGATCTGAAGGCAGGCGGCACGATCAACGGCATGATCGATGCGCTCAATCGAATCATCGACATCACGATTCCGGAGGACCACCAGGAAGGCGGGACCTACGTGATCCCCGGCGAAGGACGCCTGTGTGACGAAGCCGATGTCGTCTACTACCGGGATATGGTCACGATCATTCGCGACCGAGTCCAGGACATGATCAAGAGAGGCATGACCCTCGATCAGGTGAGAGCGGCCAGGCCAGCCATCGATTACGAGCCCCGGTACGCGACGCCGTCCTGGACGGCGGATATGTTCGTCGAGGCTGTGTACAAGACTCTTACGCCGTCTGCGGCTCCCGTGAAACCTCAGAATCCCGCTAACAAGGGCGCCGGACAGCGCCGGTAACGGAGACCCTACCCCTTACGATTGAAGTGCCTGGAGGAGCTCGGAAATGCATGTGACAATCCGGCGGAGACTCATGGCAATGGCCATCATGGTGTTGATGGGCATATTGCCGCTGACGGCACAGCGGGGCGGCGGAGCGCGTGGTGGAGGGCCGCCGCAACCGGCCCAGGCGCGCGCGCCGGTCGATTTCACGGGCTATTGGGTATCCGTCGTGACTGAGGACTGGCGCTGGCGGATGGTGACTCCGCCTAAAGGTGACTTTGTCAGCGTACCGCTGAATGCCGAGGGGCGTAACGCAGCCTTTGCGTGGGATCTGGCGAAAGACATCGCTGATGGTAATCAGTGCCGCGCGTTCGGCGTTGGCGGCATCATGCGCATGCCCGGCCGGCTCCATATCACCTGGCAGGATCCGAACACGGTGAAAATTGAAACGGACGCGGGCACCCAGACTCGTCTTCTGAGATTTGGCGGCGCCGAGCGCCCCAGTGGTGAGAAGACCTGGCAGGGGTGGTCTGTTGCGGAGTGGGACTACGGTGAGTTGATAGCCGTGAGCCGGGTCACGCAACCAAGTCCCGGCGTCCGCGGTTCGTTGAAGGCTGTCACGACCGGCATGCGCGCTGGCTATCTGCGCAAGAACGGACTGCCCTATAGCGAAGACGCAGTCATCACCGAATACTTCGATCGGGATTCGAACAGCCCGGATGGGGCCCAGTGGTTTCACGTCATGACTATCGTGGACGACCCTAAGAACTTAACGCAGCCGTTCGTCACCAACTCAATCTTCAAGAAGGAACCCGATGCCTCGAAGTGGCATCCGACGCCGTGCGAGACTGCGCCTCCGACTGTTCCGCCTGTGACGCCTGCAGGGGGCCGGGCAGGAGGCCCACCAGCAGGGGGCCGAGCAGGAGGCCCACCAGCAGGGGGCCGATGAAAATGATGAAATACCGTGAGCGAGCGGGTGTCAGGCATCGTGATCGAGGAGAACCTTATGTGTAAAACTCATTCGATTCCGGCCGTCGTGGTTCTTGGAGCAGCGATGCTGGCGATGCCCAGCACGTCTGCTTTTGCTCAAGTCGACCTCACTGGCACGTATCGGATCTTATGGCATTGGGATATAACCAAGCGCAATCCCGGGACCCTCCCCGGTGACTATACGGGCCTTCCGCTCAATGATGCGGCTCGTGTGAGGGCGGATAGCTGGATGCCGTCACTGTGGACGCTTCCCGAGTACCAGTGTGTGCCGCATCCGAGCACATATGCCGAGCGTGGTTTTTCTGGAGCAAATCTCAAGTTGTGGACGCAGGTGGATCCGCGGACGCAGCAGGTCGTCGCTCAACACGTACTCGGTACTGTCGGAGAGCCGGAGCGGTTTATTTGGATGGATGGCCGTCCGCACCCCCCAGAGTATGCCGCTCACACCTGGCTGGGTTTTTCGACCGGCAAATGGGAAGGCAATACGTTGGTGGTGGAAACCACCCACCTCAAAGAGAGCTATTTGGAACGGGTCGGACCCCAACAAAGCGATCGAACGGTGGTGATAGATAATTGGACGCGGCACGGTGATTACTTGAACGAGATCACGATTATTTATGACCCTGTGTATCTCACCGAGCCTGTGGTCCACTCTTCAGCATGGGTCCTTGACAAGCGGATTGAGTTCCTCCGCCATCCATGCGCTCCACAGGAGACAACGGTTGAGGTCGTGAGACCGCCAGGTGTCGTTCCGCACATGCTGCCGGGCAAGAACGAGGAGCTCGTCAAGTATGCCATCACTTACGGGCTGCCGTTCGAGGCCACCAGAGGGTACGCCGAAGCGATGTATCCGGAGTACATGGAGAAGCTCAAGACGTTGAAGCCGATGACCAAGGAGTCAAAGGCGCCGTAATCCTCTGATTGTCGAAGAGCAAGGCCGAGTCCGAGTTAAATACCGCTTATCGTCAGGTCCCGGTGGATGATGCCGATCCAACAAGCGTCACGCGAAGCTTGCCGACGACGGCCTTCTCTATCTCGTCCTGAATCGCGAATCCTGACTCGCCGCCAACTCTGTGGCGGCAACCACGCCTCGCGGGGTCGGCTATTTGCCTAAGTGAAACACAACCCCGGTGACAAACTGAAATACTTTGCCCCACTCGCCGCTTTCGTTTGACGACGGTCGGATAAACCGGAAGTTGACGCCGACACGGATGCCGACGTTGTCTGTCGCGTTGATGTCAACCCCGCCGCCGGGTTGCACAGCAAAATGCGTTTCGCTGTCGCTTGCTGACACTTTAACGCCGGCTCCGGTCCCGCTAACCTCCTCTGAAAACCTTACGGCGCCGACCAGGACCTGTCCAAACACCATCACCACCCCATGCGGTGACATGACTCTGGGTCCCGCCACGAAGCTGTGCATTCTATGTTTGGCCTCGACCGTGCCGCCCGGAATCGTCTCCGTGTCCGTCTTGTAGGCACCGCTCACGTCAAAGACGAGGCCGAACATGGGGGCGATGTTGCCGCCGACCGAGGCGAACCAACCGGCAGGAACGTTCTCTCCGTCGCCGTTGGTGATGCGCGCGAAGGAGTACCCACCGGCGACGTCGACGTCGGCCGCGGCGGCGCGGGCCGGCAGACCGACGACAATGATAAACGCTGCCACTAACCCGACTAACCACGACACTGACTGGCGATTCATGCAC
>JAHFUI010000059.1:23586-24754 GCA_023265175.1 Acidobacteriota bacterium | reverse complement strand
CTTAGCCCATGTCGTTGCCTCCATGAGCCCAAGGCTCGATTCCAAGTGGGGCGGCTCGTTCCCCTTGCTTGGGCGGGAATTGCACCCGCTGGAAGCGCCCGGCTTCGCCTGGCGCACCGAACCAGCTCGTCATATCAGGCTTCGTCTCCTTCCAGCCGGTGTCCTTCACCGGCCGTGACGAAGACATCAGCGACGAGGAGCGGCACGCAAAGCGGTACACCCTGTCGCATCTCGCCGAGGACATGCAGCGCCAGACAGGCGTGAGCGAGCCGCTGCGCGACTGGTTTCCACTGTCGGCGTCGAGCGCCATGTCTCAGGTGACGGACTTACTGAAAGGACCGGGCGCCGATTGGGGGTCCCTCAACTGCGGATGCCATCCCGACTGCGGCGCCGACATGGGGTTCATGGTCAGCAAGAAGACGAAGAAGTGGGCGCCGCTCTCCGCGTTCGTCAACGTCGAGCGCGTGCTGCAGGACGCGCAGGTCATCGCCGACAGCGCCCGCGGACGAGCCCTCACGGTCGTGCAGACGGCGCTCAGCCTGCTCCGCAATTACTCGCCCGCCGACGCCCCGGAGGGATTTTGTCTCGTCGATCTGCTGCATAAGTTCGACAAGCAGAGCGGAGGACATCTGGGCGGCCGCCTGGGCGCGCGCGACAACGGGAACCGCAAGAACGACGAATGGCTGCTGATGTTCGTCGCGGGGATGTGGTTCCAGGATCTGTGGACGTACGACTTCCGCCGCACCGAGATGTGCCTCATCCCCTACGCCACGCAGATGGGCGAGCTTTCGTTCTGCGCGTACAACACGGGCGTCGGCTGGCGCCAGATCGTCGAGAACATGTACCAGAACGCGAGAGTGGCCGACTGGTACAAAGAGCACGGCAAGCACGCCGTCTACGCAAACGTGCGCAAAATGGTGCCGCTGCCGTCGAACGCCAAGCGGGTCACCCTGCACGTCCCGAAGGACGGACGGCTCATTCAATGGGCGCCCAAGCCGGTCGCGCCGGCACCCGAACCCGAACGGGTCGCCTGACACGGAATTGCAGGATTACAGAATTGCAGGCTTTCGACCTTTCCTTCCTGCAATTCTGCAATCCCGCCATCCTGCAATATCAGACTCAATAAGTCGGAGATTGACCGTCCAAAGCTGTAATGGCCCATTCGGGG
>JAHFUI010000059.1:11134-23486 GCA_023265175.1 Acidobacteriota bacterium | reverse complement strand
AGGAGATGAATCGCATGCACGCGCCCATCAAATACGTCGAGAAGGGGCTGTCACTCGCCGCCAACGGCGCCTGGGTTGTCTTCAACACGTTGAACAAGATCAAGCAGGCACCCGCCTTCACGCCAGTCTGGTCGGACAAGCCGCTGCTGAAGTCCTACCAGAAGACGAAGCCGCCGCTCGGCTGGCCGCGCGAGACCGACTCGCTGTGCCCGACCTGCACGCGCGAGGCGCGGCAGGCGATTCTCGACGGCAAGCAGGACGTGAGCGCCCTGCTGACCGAGAAGGTCGGCGAGATCAAGGCGACGATTCTCGAGCGCGACGGCAGGATCCTGATGGTGAAGGACTGCCCCATCCACGGCCACTTCGAGGACGTGATGGCGATCGACACGGCGTTCTTCAAGCACCTGGAAGAGGTGTTTCCGGGCCGCGACATCCGCGCGCACAACGATGAGAAGCTGCACAATCACGGTAGCAGCACACTCAAGCACGGCCGCGGCGCGGTGCTCACCATCGATCTGACCAACCGCTGCAACATGATGTGCGACCCCTGCTTCATGGACGCGAACCAGGTCGGCTTCGTCCACGAGCTCTCGTGGGACGACATCAAGACGGTGCTCGACAACGCAATCACCATCAAGCCGCGCCGGCAGATGTCGGTGCAGTTCTCAGGCGGCGAGCCGACGATCTCGCCCTACTTCCTCGACGCCGTCCGGTACGCGCGTAAGGTCGGCTACAACAGCGTACAGGCGGCGACCAACGGCATCGAGTTCGCGAAGCGCCCCGAGCTCGCGAAGCAGGCGGCCGAGGCGGGCCTCCGCTACGCGTACCTCCAGTTCGACGGCATCGGCAACGCGGCCAACGCACACCGCCGCGTCGGCAACCTGTTTGACGTGAAGCTGCGGGCGATCGAAAACCTGCACAGCGCGGGCGTCGACATCGTGCCGGTCATCACGATCGTCAATGGGGTCAACAACGAGCAGGTCGGCCGGATCATCGAGTTCGCGCTCGACAACCCGAAGACGATCAACTTCCTCTCGTTCCAGCCGGTCTCCTTTACGGGCCGCGACGAGGAGATCACCGACGATCGCCGTCACGCACAGCGCTACACCTTGTCCCACCTGGCGCACGACGTGAAGAACCAGACGGGCATCGGCGAGCCGGTGCGCGACTGGTTCCCGATCTCCTTCATGGGCAGCTTCACCGACTGGGCCGACGTGACCCACGGCGCCGAGAAGGAATTCGGCCAGTTGACCTGCGGCTGCCATCCGAACTGCGGCATCGGCATGGCCATCATGATCGACAAGGAAACGAGGGAAGCCGTGCCGGTGACGGCGTTCCTGAAGGCGCAACAACTCGCGAAGGACGTCGCGGCGGTCACCGACGCCGGACGGGGACGCTTCCTCTCGGTGTTCGGCATGGCGCTGGCGCTCGTCCGCAATTACGACTCGTTCAAGTCGCCCACGCACTTCAAGCTGACGGATCTGCTCAAAAAGTTCGACAAGACGTTCGGGGCCACGAAGGCCGCCGAGCGGGGGAAGTACGGCAGGGTCGAAGGCGATCGAACCCAGGACGACATCGCGAAGCGCCGCGCGGACCGGTGGAACTTCCTGTTCATCGCCGGCATGTGGTTCCAGGATCTGTTCAACTACGACTTCCGCCGCACCGAGATGTGCATCATCCCGTATGCCACGCAGCAGGGCGAAATCTCCTTCTGCGCGTACAACACGGGCATCGGCTGGCGCAACATCATCGAGAAGATGCACATGACGGCAACGCTCACCAGGTGGTACGACGAGCACGGCCGCCACGAGATCTTCGCCGGCGGCAAGGCGGTTCCGCTCGCGTCGGCGGCGCACTCGCTGACGCTGAACGAAGAAGCGGTCCGCGCAGGCGCGCAGCACGACCTCGACGCTCTGGGCATCGCGAAGAACGCGCGCGAAGAGAAGGCCGCGGCGCGTACCCAGAAGACGCCCGAGGAGCTCGCGAATGAGGCCGCCCACCACGCCGAGATGGCCAGGCTGTACGCGCAGCACGTGCTCAAGGAGCAGCCGACACTGCAGATTCAGGGGCTGGGCGGACGCCGGAGGGCAGTGGCCCCGGCATCGACAGCGAAGAGGCCGCAGGACGTGCAGGCGGTGCTGCAGAAACCTACAGTTTAGTAGTCGTCAGTCAGGGCCGGCGGGCGACCGCTGGCCCATCGCGCCGCATCGCAGGAGCGCCTCCTGCAGGTGACCAAGGTCCAGCGGTTTGGCGAGATAGTCGTCCATGCCTGCGTCCAGGCACTTCTGCCGATCGTCTTTGAGTGCGTTTGCGGTCACGGCGATGAGACGCGGCCGCTTTCCCGCCTCCTGTTGGGTTGTGATGCGGCGTGCGGCTTCAAGCCCGTCCATCTCGGGCATTTCGACATCCATCAGCACCACATCGTAGCGTTGTCGATGCACGGCCTCCAGTGCCTCGACCCCGTTCGACGCCACGTCGGGACGATATCCCATGCGCTCCAGGAACCGCACCGCGACCTTCTGATTGACGACGTTGTCTTCCGCCACAAGGATCCGCAACGGCCGCTGTTGCGCGAGTGTGGGGTCGATCGCGGAACCGGGGTGCCGAATCGCCGCGGAGGACACGCCACTGAGCAGACGACGAAGGGCTTCCCTCAGTTGCGCGGACTTGATCGGTTTTGTCAGGAACGCATCGAATGGATTGTCCCCGCCACGCAACATGTCGTGCTGTGACGTGCCGGAGGAACTTGACAGCACGATGCGCGTCTCGAACATGAGGCCGAGAGCCTTCACCCGCCTGGCCAGCTCGACGCCATTCATCTCAGGCATTTTGAAATCGAACAACGCCAGGTCAAAGCGCTGCTGCCGCAACACCTCGATGGCCTCCTTCGGCGTTGCCACCGAAACCGGCTCGAGGCCCCACTTCAGCAGCCCCGCGGCAAGAATCCGCCGATTGGTCGGATTGTCGTCCACGACCAGGATGCGTTTGCCGGACCACTGGGCGTCGGCGACGGGCGGTTCCCCCTGCTGGGGCGTGGGCTTCAGGGGAAGTGTGAACTGGAACACAGACCCCTTGTCGACCTGGCTCTCCACCCAGATGCGTCCGCCCATGAGCTCCGCCAGACGCTTGCTGATCGCGAGGCCCAAGCCGGTGCCACCGTGCTTCCGCGTCGTACTGGTGTCAACCTGGCTGAACGTCTGGAACAGGCGGTCCAGACGATCCGCGGGGATCCCGCAGCCGGTGTCGCGGACCGCGAAATGAATGCTCGGATCTGCCGGGCCATCCGAGAAGGGTTGTACCGTGAGCACGACTTCGCCGCTGGAGGTGAACTTGACGGCGTTGCCCACCAGATTGACCAGCACCTGCCTCAGCCGCGTGACGTCGCCTAACACCCAACGTGGAACGGACGGATCGATCTCGACGACGAGCTCCAGCCCTTTTTCAGCGGCGCGCGTGCTGAGCAAGTCCACGGCGTCTTCGGCGCACGCCACCAGATCCAGGGGTTGATGTTCCAGATCCAGCTTGCCAGACTCGATCTTGGAGAAATCGAGGATGTCATTGATGATGGTCAGCAGCGCGTCGGAGGAGGTGCGAATCGTTTCCACAAAGTCCGCGGATTCGGCGTCCAGATCCTTGTCCAGCAGCAGACTGGTCATGCCGATGATGGCGTTCATCGGCGTGCGGATCTCATGACTCATGCTGGCGAGGAACTCGCTCTTGGCGCGGCTGGCCGCTTCGGCCGCGGCGACCATTTCCTTCTCCTTGGTGATATCGAGGGAGGCGCCGATCAGCCGCCTCGGCTTGCCGTCGACGAACTGTACCTGCGCGGTGCTGCGGCGCCACTGGATCGTCCCGGGCTCCGGCACGATGCGAAAATCAACGCAGTACGGTTCCCCCGTGGCGAAGGCGCGATCCGATCCCTCGCCGAGCAGGTGACGATCGTCGGGGTGCACGACTTGGCGCACGAGATCCGCGTGCACGCCGACGCTGGCATCCTCGACACGTTCCAAGGCGGCCCACGCATCAGACCCCTTGACCATGCCGGTGACGAGGTCCATCTGCCAGATGCCGAATGTCGCCGCCTTCTCAGCCAGTCTGACGGTCGCGGCGTGGTCGTCGCGCTTCCGCTCCACGGTCATCCGCTCGATCGCGATACCGGCCAGACGGGCGCCCGCCTGCACGATGGCGAGTGCCGGGTCGTCGAGGCGAGCTGGACGTCTGGAGTACACCGCCAGGACGCCCACGATGTTCTGCCGAGCGTCGTGAACGGGCACACACCAACCGGATCGCCAGCCGGAGCGCGCGGCCAGATCCCGCTCGACCGCGAACCTGGCGTCCGTGCCGAGATCGGTCACGCTGATGGTCTGGTTGGAGAAAGCGGCCGCGGCGCACGCGCAGATCTCGGGGCCAATCGAAAGCCCGTTCACCTCCTTTACATAGTCGGGAGGCAGACCGCCTCCGGACCCGGCCGTGAGACACTTCCGCTCCTGGTCCACCAAGAACACTGCGCAGGCACAGTCCTTGGCGTGCCGCTCCATCGCGAGCGTGAGGGCGTCCAGGATGTCGGGGAAACGGGCACCGCGCGCGATGAGCTCGAGCACGTGCCCCTGATCTTCGAGGAACTGGGACGACTGTTTGAGCTGTGCGAGTTGACGCGAGAGCCGCCTCAGATCCTGGGTCGCCATTGCGTTCAGCTCATGCAATTCTATCGGCAGATCGCCGCCGTCCCTTAACAGGCAACCTCCGCCCTTCTTTCTTTTCCAGACTCCAGCCCCAAGCCTCCAGCCTCAAGTGCAGCTATGATCGGGCCATGAACCGCACCTTCTTGCTGATTGGCTCGCTGGCGGGGTTCACGGCCGTCGCGCTCGGCGCATTCGGCGCGCACGCGCTGCGAGGACGCCTGACTCCAGACATGCTGGCGGTCTTCGAAACCGGCGTCCGCTATCAGATGTACCACGCACTCGCCGTGATCGCGACCGGGCTGATGGCGGCTCGCATGGACAAGTGGTTGATCGTCATGGCCGGCTGGCTCTTCACGGCCGGCATCGTCCTGTTTTCCGGCAGCCTGTACGCGATCGCGCTGACTGGCGCGACCGGCCTCGGCGCCATCACGCCGATTGGCGGCGTGCTGTTGCTCCTCGGCTGGGCTTGCCTCGCGCTCGCCGTCGTCGATCTGACGGACAGGCTTTTCTCCTAACGACGTTTTTGCACCGGCTTCGGCGCGGCCTTCGGCGGGGCGGGGCGATACTCGATCATCACGTTGCTGATGATCGCGACAGGACGTCCCGGTGACGTGTAGGTCGCGGGGGCGCCGTCGAGGCGCTCGTACGTGAGCTTCTCGCCGAGAATACTGACCCGCTCTTCGGCCTCCGGAATCGTGACGATGATCGGCTCGGTGCCGGTGGGCGCGACGGCTTTCGCGCCGCCAGGACCGGCGCCTCCTCCGATGCGATCGACGAGATCGCTCGCGTTTCGAAATTCGCTCTGCGCAACCGCGCGGCTGATCAGCGTATTGTCCATCGTCAGCACGCCAACGGTCGCCGTGTAGCGCGCGTACGCACGATTCGCCTTGACCTGTTCTTCGGAATACGTGTGGCGATTGTGGAGATCGAACGTGAGAGTGACGGGACCTTTGTGCGGCGGAATCGCGATCAGGATGCCGGCGGCTGGATCGCGCCCCGTCATCACGTCGCAGAACGACAGCTTCGTGGTCGTGCCAACGCCGAGCGGCGCCGGGCACGTGATCTCGGGCGCGACCTTCGTCAGCGGCGCGGGCGGCGGAGGCGGCACCAGCTTGCGCGCCGGCCTGCGTGTCTGCGCTGAGGCCCCCGCTCCCGAGATGACGAACGCGAGCGCAATCGTGATCAACCGGCGCATCAGTCGTTCCCGACGTACGCGAGCCCGGCTGACGCCGTGTCCCCGGCGCCAGGGATCGTGCGACGCAGCTTGATCAGCTCGAGAAATTCCATGCGGGTGCGCGCGTTGTCCCGGAACGCGCCGACCATCGCGCTCGTGACCGCGAAGGAGTTCTGCTTCTCGACGCCGCGCATCGACATGCACAAATGCGTGGCTTCCATCACCACGGCGACGCCCAGCGGCGCAATCTTGTCGCGAATCGTCTCGGCGATCTGATTGGTCAGACGCTCCTGGACCTGCAAGCGGCGACTGAACACGTCGACCAGCCGTGGAATCTTGCTCAGGCCGATAACCTTGTTGCTCGGAATATAGGCGACGTGACACTTGCCGAAAAACGGCAGCAGATGGTGCTCGCAGAGGCTGTAGAAGTCGATGTCCTTGACGATCACCATCTCGCTGCAATCGACGGTGAACAGCGCGCCGTTCAGCACGTTGTCGATGTCGGTGCCGTACCCGCTGGTCAGAAACGTGAGCGCTTTCTCGACCCGCTTCGGGGTATCAAGAAGCCCCTCGCGGGCCGGATCCTCGCCGAGGTCTGCCAGCAGTTGTCTGATGAGATCCTGCACGTCTTTATTCTACTGATATGGACACAAAGGTTTGTGGTGAATCAGCGTTGGCTCTTGATCAGACCCGCAATATAGTCACCGGTCTCACGCGTCCCCAACGTGCCGCCGATCTCCGCCGTGCCGTGGCCGGTCACCACTGATTCCTTCACCGCGGCCTCGATGGCGGCGGCTTCCGCCTTCAGCCCCAGATATTCGAGCATCAGCGCCGACGACAGGATCGCGCCGACGGGATTGGCCACGTTCTTCCCCGCGTACTTCGGCGCCGAGCCGTGCACCGGCTCGAACATCGACGTCCTGCCCGGATGAAGGTTGGCGGACGCGGCCATGCCCAGGCCGCCCTGCAACTGGGCGCCGAGATCCGTGATGATGTCGCCAAACATATTGTTGGTGACGATCACCTCGAACTGCGCGGGGTTCTTCACAACCTGCATCGCGAGCGCATCGATGTACAGATGCGTTGGCTGAATGCCCGGATATTCCGCGGCGAGCATCCAGAACACCCGCTGCCATAGCGCGTGGCCGTGGGTCATGGCGTTGCTCTTGTCCGCCATGCAGACCTTCGTCAGCCCGTTCGCCTGGGCGTACTCGAAGGCATGCCTGATGATCCGGTGGACGCCCTTGTAGGTGTTGATCTCTTCCTGCACCGCGATCTCGTCGTCGGTCCCTGGCTTGAAGCGCCCGCCGACGTTGACGTAGAGGCCTTCCGTGTTCTCCCGGAACACGACGAAATCGACGTCGGATGGTCCGCGATCCTTCAGCGGACACAGTCTGGCATCGAGCAGGCGCACGGGCCGGTAATTGACGTACAGGTCGAGCTCGAAGCGGGTGCCGAGGAGAATGTCGCGCGCGTGGCGCATATCGGGAATTCGCGGGTCGCCGAGGGCGCCAATGAAGATGGCGTCGAACTGGTCGCGCAGCATCGCGTGGGCGTTGGGCGGCAGGCTGATCCCCGTCTGGAGATAGTGGTCGGCGCCGTATGGCAGCATTTCGAGGTCAAACGCGCGGCCGAACACCTCGCCAACCGCACGCACGACCTTTGCGGCCTCGGCGGTCACGTCGATGCCGATTCCGTCTCCGGGGAGAACAGCTATTCGCATTTGGTAATTGGGTAATCTGGTAATCGGATCGGGCAATTAAGCAAATCAATTACCCGATTACCAGATTACCCAATTACCAAATTCAGAGATCCGCCGTGTCTATTTGCGCGCGTTGCAGCCGGCCGCTGAAGTCCACGTAGATCGATTTCCACTCGGAGAACACATCGAGTGCGGCGGTACCAGCTTCGCGATGGCCATTGCCGGTCGCCTTGGTGCCGCCGAACGGCAGGTGAACTTCCGCGCCAATCGTCGGCGCGTTCACGTAGAAGATCCCGGTGTAGAGGTCGCGCATGGCCGCGAACGCACGGTTCACGTCTTGAGTGTATATCGACGCGGACAGCCCGTACGTCACGCCGTTTCCGATCGCCACGGCTTCGTCGAACGATCGGCAGGGGATGACGGACACCACGGGACCGAAGATCTCTTCCTGCGCAATCCGCATCGACGGATCGACGTCGGCGAAAATCGTCGGCTCGTGAAAGAACCCCTTCGCATGAGATTCACCGCCGAGCGGATGTCCGCCGCACACGAGCGTCGCGCCTTCCTTCAGGCCGATGTCGACGTACTCCATGACGGTCTTGCGCTGCGCGTCGCTGACCGACGGTCCCATGTGCGTGGCGGGATCCAGACCATCGCCCACGCGGAGCGCCTTGGCGCGCGCGACAAAGCGATCGAGAAAGGCGCGATACACCCGCTCGTGCACGACCACGCGGCTCGCGGCCGTGCAGCGCTGGCCCGTCGTGCCGAAGCCGCCCCACAGGCAGCCTTCCACCGCCAGATCGAGGTTCGCATCGTCCATGATCATGATGACGTTCTTGCCGCCCATCTCGAGGTGGACTTTCTTGAACGAGGGCGCCGCCTGCTGCGCGACGGTGCGGCCGACGGCGGTCGAGCCGGTGAACGACACGACGCGCACGTCGTCGCTCGACAGGAGCGGCTCACCCACCTCCCCACCAACGCCGGTGATCAGGTTGACGACGCCCTGCGGGATGCCCGCTTCTTCGAGAATCTTGACGAAGCTGAGCGCCGAGAGCGGCGTCAGCGTCGCCGGCTTGAAGACGACGGTGTTCCCGCAGACCAGAGCCGGCACGATTTTCCACGAGGGAATCGCCATCGGGAAGTTCCACGGCGTGATGACGGCGCAGACGCCGAGCGGCTGGCGGACCGACATCGCGAACTTATCGCGAAGCTCCGACGGCACCGTCTGTCCGTACAGGCGGCGGCCTTCGCCGGCCATGAAGTACGTCATGTCGATCGCTTCCTGGACGTCGCCACGCGTTTCGTCGAGCACCTTGCCCATCTCGCGCGTCATGTCGCGGGCGAGCGCTTCCTTGCGGTCCGCAATCAGGTGCGCGGCGCGAAACAAGATTTCGGCACGACGCGGCGCCGGGACGAGGCGCCACGACGCGTACGCACGGCGCGCCGCGTCGATCGCGCGCTCGACGTCCTGCCGCGTGGATTTCTGGAACACACCGATCAAATCGCCGGTGTTGGCGGGATTGCGGTTCTCGAACAGATCGCCCGAAACCGATGGCACCCAGGAGCCGTCTATGAAGTTGTGATAGACGGTGCCATGCGAAATGTTCTCCGCCATGATCGTCATGAGACTGAGAGTGCCGTACCAGGGATGGCCGCTGCAACACGCGGACAGTTGGCGTTCGCCAAAAAATGGTGGTGCCGACGCGCACGACGGCACCGCATTGTGGTCGTCGGGGGCATGTGCGGAAAACGACACACCAGAAAACAGGCCAAAATACACGCGTCCTCGCGGTCACGGCGTGGCACGATTCCTGAATAGTCAGGGGTATCCGCTGGAGACGGACACCGATGCTGAACGCAGCGACCGCCCTCACCCGCACGGCACCGACGACATCCGGCTTGGCCGTCAAGGTGACCGCCACGCAGAAGGTCGTGATCGTCAACGGCAGTCCGGAGATTCTTGGGCTGCTTGAAAGGGTGCTCGACGCAGGCCATTACGACGTCGTGTTCGTGGAATCCAACGAGCACGCGTATTCGCAAGTCAAGCGCGTCCTTCCGGATCTCGTCATCTTGTGCCTGCGCATCGAAGACATGGGCGGTTTTCAGGTCCTGTCGATGCTGAAACTGGACGACGACACGCGGCACATTCCGGTGTTGACCTACACCAGCGAGCGCGAAGTCAGCACCAACGAAGAAGAGGAAGCGCCCAAAATCTCGGAGACGGAAATCTTCACGCCGAGACGGGTGCAGCTCATGAATTGAGGGCGACCGGAGCCCTAGCTGCCATGCTACACTCGCCCGCCGATGCACGGTCCCGGCGATGAAAAACGCGACGCGGAACGATTCCGGATCCTCGGCGAGCTTCACGGCGAGGTGATGATCTTTCAGCCGATGGCGATCAAGGAGATCAGCCGCGCCGGCGCCCAGGTCGAAACCGGATTTCCCCTCCAGCTCGACTCCCTCCACGACCTGCGCCTCACTCTCGGCGATCGCTCGGTCATCGTGAAGGGCCGGGTGGCGCACTGCTACATCAGCGACGTCGATCAGGAGCTGGTCGTCTACTGCTCGGGCGTCGAATTCGTCGAGGTGTCAGACCGCGTGTCGGCCGTGATCACCGAATTCATCAACGCCATCAAGGACGGGCGCCGGGCGGTATGAACCCAGTGGGGAGTGTAGAGCAGAACCCCTGACGGCGCGAGCGCTTGCGGTCTAATGCGCGGCGGGCTTTTCGACGGATTTTTCGCGGGCCGGCGCCATCAGGTCGAATACCGACCCTGGCACCGAGAACGACAATGCCACGGTGTTGTCGGTGCCGCCAAGGTCGAGCGACTGGATCACCGCCTGCAGCGCCGGCTGGGAACCGGCCTGAAGCTTCGCAAGCGCCAGGAAGCCGCGGACAACGTCGCGAAGGTTTTTCGCGGCGTCCTCGTTGCGGGCTTCGGCCTGGACCACGCCGGTGATTGCATCGTTGACGCGGCCGGTGACGGAGAACCATGTAATCGCCGGCAACTGATTCATGCCTGGCGGCAGTTTGGCCGCCGACTGCAGCACGTCGAAGCGACCCACCGCCCACGCGTTGCCGAAATCGAGCGACTTGACGCGATTCATGAGATCGGTGTTGCTGGTGACATTCTCGCCGCCCTTTTCGAGATCGACGGCGTGCCGAATCAGATCGGCATTCCCGACCGCGACCAGCCCGGGCTTGAGAAACGACAGCGCAAAGTTCGGAGGCGTGTTCCGCGGGACCGGGTCCGTGCTGTTCGGGTCGCCGGCTGGCGCGACGCCGTTCGGCGACGCCACGATGAGCCGCTTGCCCTTGTATTGTTCGACCTTAGCGCCATGCTCGCGCATCAGCGACTCGATCTTGACTTCGTCGAAGAGGCCGCGCGCGAGCACCATGCCCGAACCCGGCATGCTGCCTCCCGATGCATCGGCCTGGAGATAGGCCACGACATGTTCGATGTCGGTCTCGATATTGATGCCGGTCTGATTCTGAAACTCGCGCTGGCCGTCCTCGTGCCCAACAGGCATCGCACGCCGCACGCGCTGCCTGAGCTCGGATGCCATGACCTCGCGCACGTCGACATACGCCAGGACCGAAGCATCGCGCGGAACGTACTGCAGTTCCTCAGCGCCTTGGCTCGCAAACGCTCGGGCCGGGAATCCGACATAGTAGGCGACCAGCCCCGAACTGACGCCGACGCCCACCACGGAAAGCGAAAGAATCACGAAATACCGGGTTCTGGAAGTCATGGCCCCTCAGACGCTTATACGGATAGCACCGGAGCGAGGTTCCAGTCACTGCTCGAGCACGTACTCTTTCAGCTCGACCGCGCGTGCCGCGAACCAGAGCGCAATCGCCACGATGACGGCAAGGTACGTGAGGCTCGTGGCGACTGGCGGCACCTCGCGGAACATCTGCATCAGGATGCTGACGGCCGAGTCCTGCGGCATCGCATGCGGCACCAGCGCCTGCAGATAATACGCGACCGTCACCTGTTTGAGATAGCCGGGAAACAGCAGGACCGCCGGCTCCCAGCCAAACGCAAACACGAGGCCGACCACGAGCGGCCGCTTGAGACGGGCGCCGACCCACGCGAAGACGGCGCCGTAGGCGATCAGCCCGACGATGAGCATGCCGAGATCTTCGAGGAGCGCGGGAAACGATTCCCCGATGCTCCCGCCGCCGAGCGGCACCACGAGAAAGTACACGAGGATCACAGACGGCAGTACGAGCAACGTCGTGCACGCCACGTAGGCGAGATACTTCCCGATCAGGATCGCGCCCCTCGGCACGGGCCGCGTGAAGAGGTAGGTGATCGTCTTGTCGTCGACTTCGTCCGCGATGAGCGAGGTTCCGTAGAACACACCCAGCACCGGCACGATGAATCGGATGTACAACAGCCACATCATCATGCCGAACAGGGCTGGACCGCCGACCCGGGCGCCGTTGATCGAGAGCCGCCAGAGCGAGGTCGTCGCGGTCACGATCCGGATCGCAGCCGCAAGTACGACAGGACCGCCCAGCAGCAGACCCAGAAACACCGAGCGGCGCGACCACAGCATCTGAGCAAGCGATAAGTCAAAGATGCGCACGGAAGAAGCCATCAGCGACGGCGCCACTGGCCGGCTGGTGACAGTCGACCGTCGACTGACGACTGGCGGCTGTCCACGGTCCACTGTCGACTGGCGACTGTCGACTGGCGACTGTCCACGGTCCACTGTCGACTGGCGACTGTCGACTGGCGACTGTCCACGGTCCACTGTCGACTGGCGACTGTCGACTGGCGACTG
>JAHFUI010000059.1:0-11034 GCA_023265175.1 Acidobacteriota bacterium | reverse complement strand
GGTCCACTGTCGACTGGCGACTGTCGACTGGCGACTGTCCACGGTCCACTGTCGACTGGCGACTGTCGACTGGCGACTGTCCACGGTCCACTGTCGACTGGCGACTGTCGACTGGCGACTGTCCACGGTCCACTGTCGACTGGCGACTGTCGACTGGCGACTGATTGTCCACTGTCACGTTTTCACCAGGTACTGAAATACCGCCTGGAGGTTGTCGTCGGGCGAGGTGACTTCGTGGATCGAGCCGAGCTCGCCGCTGGCCGCCAGAGCCGTCAGACGCGCGTAAAAGACGTCGGGTCTCGCCGTCTGCACAACGACCGCGTCGTCCTCGAACTTCAGGCTCAGGACATCGTCGGCGGCAAGGAACTCCCGCGCCAGCGCCCGCGTGTGATCCGCACGGATGAAGACCGTGTGCGGATGCTCATCGATGAGATCGCGGATCTGGTGGACGTTGCCCTCGGCGAGAATCCGGCCCTGGTTGATCAGGAGGATGTTGGCCGTCATCGATTCGATTTCGTGAAGGATGTGGCTCGAAATGATCACGCTCCTTCCCGATCGGGCCACGTCTTTGATCAGCCGGATCGTCTTGCGGCGCGCGATGGGATCCATCCCGGCAAGCGGCTCATCGAGGATCAGCAGGTCGGGATCGTGTGCCAGCGCCTGCGCCAGCTTCACGCGTTGTCGCATGCCCTTGCTGTACGCGCCGATCTTCTTACCGGCGGCATCGAGGAGATCGACCATCTCGAGCGCCCGGTGTGCCATCTCGCCGGCTTCACGCTCGCCGACCCCGTTCAAGCGGACCAGCGCGCTCACCCATTCCAGTCCGGTCATCCGCTCGTAAAACGCATCCTGCTCGGGACAGAACCCGAGGCGAAAATACAGCGACGGGTTGCGCCAGATGGGTTGTCCGAGGACCGTGATGTCGCCTTTGCTCGGCTCGAGCTGACCGGTGATCAACTTGAGGAACGTCGACTTGCCGGCGCCGTTTGGACCGAGCAGTCCGGTAATGCCGGCGGGTACGGTGAGCGTGACGTCATTGAGGCCGATCACCTGGCCGTACCACTTCGAGAGGTGCGCGGCGGCCACGATCGGTTCCGCGGTGCCGTTCACGCGACCACCTCGATGCCGCGCACCCGACGCTCGAGCACCAAGCCGGCCGCCACCACCAGCGCGACGATCGCGACGAGCGACAACACCCACGGCGTGTCGTACCGCAGCGGCAGGCGAAAAATCGCGTCGCCCAGCTGGCTCAGATCGAAGGGCAGCGAGATCCACGACAGGCTGGTGTTGCCGGTGACGAATTGGAGGACCCTGAACAGCGCCTGGCTGAAAAACAGCAACGCCGCGTAAAGAATGCCGACGTATCGCGCGCTGTTCGACAGCGACGAGAGCGCCAGCATCGCCGCCCCGACCGTGACGACCTGCAGGAAGGCAAACACCGTGATGGCCGGGAACAGGTAGATGTTGCTGACGAAGAACGTGAAGTTGCCGGCAAAGGCGACCTGCACCACGAGCAGCACGAAGGCTGGCACCCACGTGACGAGCAGCAGGAACGTCGTCAGGATCGCGAGCTTCCCGAACACGTACTCGGCGCGCGTGAGCGGTTTGGACAGATAGATCTGCAGCGCGTTGGCGCGGCGATCGTTGGCGATCAGGCCCGCGCCGGCGAACACGGTGATGAAGAAGACGAAAATCTCCTGCTGCTCGAGGAACTGCCGGAACATCAGCGGCGTCGGCGCGAGAAAGGCCGCCTGCGGGAGGTTGGCCGCGGCGTAAATCTGCACCGCGCGGACAAAAAATGGAAGCCACGAGATAAGGAGCAGGCCGAGGAACGCGCGCTTCCCCAGCAGCGTGCGAACGCCGGCGCTGGCGATCACCACCCACGCCCGGCCGCGCGGCGCTCGACCGCCTAAGTAGCGCCGATAGCCCTGATCATGAATCGGCATACAAGCCGCTGGCGTTTGGTCGGAGGCTGGAGGCTGGAGGCTGGGGACGGGAGGCTGGGAAGAGCTCTCCCCAGCCTCTCGCCTCTCGCCTCTCGCCTCTCGCCTCTAGAGAAACAGTCATTCCTCTCCAACCGCATGCGCAAACACGTCCTCGAGCGTCGGAACGCTCGGACGGAGATGACGCACCTGCGCGTGCTCAGCCGCGGCCAGCGCGAAGAGCTCGCGCGCGCCCGCCTCGCCCGGCACGAACACGCGCATGACGTCTTCGTCGGTGGCATGAGGGTCCAGGCCCGCCGCGCGCAGGCGCTCCAGAAACGGCTCGATGTCGGCGGTTCGCGTTTTCACCCGCAGCTCGAACACGCGCCCGCGCGGCTGCTTGAGCCCGTCGATCGGCCCATGGACCGCCACACGCCCTTTGTCCATCACGACGACGTGGTCGCAGGTGTATTCGACGTCCGGCAGCAGATGCGACGACAGAATCAGGTTCACGCCCTTGTTGTGACCGAGATCGCGCACGAGCTCGAGCATCTCGTCACGGCCCTTCGGATCCATGCCGTTGGTCGGCTCGTCGAGGAACAGCAGATCCGGATCGTGCACGAGCGCCTGCGCCAGCTTGATCCGCTGCTTCATGCCGGTGGAGTAGGTCTCGACGTTGCGATACCGCTCCTCGCCGAGGCCCACGTAAAAGAGCATCTCATGCGCGCGCTGCATCGCGTCGACACGCGGCAGGCCAGCCAGCTCTCCGCAATACGCGACGAACGAGACGGCGTTCATGCCGGGAATGTGCGCGTCGCTTTCCGGCATGTAGCCGACACGCGCCCGGATGTCAAGTGGCGACGCCGCGACGTCCAGGCCCAGGACGCGCATGCGGCCGGTGGCCGGCGCCACGAAGCCGAGCAGCGACTTGATCATCGTGCTCTTGCCCGCGCCGTTGGGTCCCAGCAGACCGACCGCACCGGCTGCGAACGACGCCGTGACCTCGCGCAAGGCGACGCTCTTCCCGTACGCCACGGTCACGTTGTCGAGCGTGACGACCGGATCGCTTTCAGCCATTCACCTTAGATATACGGAGGCCGCGCATGCGGCGTTCAGGAGTCGTTGCCATGACCTTCTGATGTACTCTTCTCGACATCTTCTAAAGCCCACGTCCGTTTGCGGCTTTAGAAGCTGTCGTAGCTGCGGCCGCAGAGCGGCCGTCTAGTAGCGAAGATTCGCGGTCGCGCTCTCGCGGGCCCGTCATTGGGCGGTTTGAGGCGAAGCTTCGTTACTGCTCAGCATCTTAGTTCAGGAGCCGACGATGGCCAATCCGACCTCCGCGAGCACGACGCTCGATACCGAGTTCACCCGCGGTCTCGGGCTCTACGACTCGACGATGGTCGTCGTCGGATCGATGATCGGCTCGGGCATCTTCATCGTGTCGGCCGACATGGCGCGCACGGTGGGCGGCGCCGGCTGGCTGCTCGCCGCATGGCTGTTGACGGGCGCGCTGACGATCGTCGGGGCGCTGTCGTACGGCGAGCTCGCCGCGATGATGCCGCGCGCCGGTGGGCAGTACGTCTACCTCCGTGAGGCGTTCTCGCCGCTCTGGGGCTTTCTGTACGGATGGACGCTCTTTCTCGTCATCCAGACGGGCACGATCGCGGCCGTCGCCGTCGGCTTCGCCCGGTACTTCGGCGCGCTGGTGCCGTGGATCAAGGAGGACCACTATTTGATCGCGCCGGTCCATGTCTCAACCGGCTACGCGTTTTCGCTGTCGACGACGCAGCTCGTCGGAATTCTGATGATTGCCCTGCTGACGTGGACCAACACCCGTGGGCTGGAATATGGACGCATCGTGCAGAACATCTTCACGACGGCGAAAACCGGCGCGCTCGTCGGACTCATCCTCCTCGGCCTGCTCCTCGGATGGAATCACACCGCCGTGGCGGACAACTTCGGCAACTTGTGGGCACGACGCGGCACCGTCGATATCGTGCCAGGCCTGACGGCGATGGGCGCGTTCGGTCTGTTCGTCGCCATCTGCGTGTCGCAGACCGGATCGCTGTTTTCGGCCGATGCGTGGAACAACATCACGTTCACCGCGGGCGAGGTCAAGGAGCCGCGAAGAAACATCCCGCTCTCACTCGCCCTCGGCACGATTGTCGTCATCGGGCTGTATCTGCTCGCTAACGTCGCCTATCTTGTGACGCTGCCGTTCGACGCCATTCAGCATGCCGCCAGCGACCGGGTGGCCACGGCAACGCTCAACGTCATTTTCCCCGGGCTCGGCGCGACGATCATGGCCATCGGCATCATGATCTCGACGTTCGGCTGCACTAACGGTCTCGTCCTGGCGGGCGCGCGCGCGTACTACGCCATGGCGCGGGATCGGCTCTTTTTCCGCCCGGCCGGCCGGTTGAACGATGCGAAGGTGCCGGCGTGGGCGCTCGTGCTGCAGGGTGTGTGGGCGGTCTTTCTCGTGCTGCCCCGAACCTACGATCCCGCAACCCGCGCGTACGGCAATCTGTACAGCAACCTGCTCGACTACGTGATCTCGGCCGCGCTGATCTTCTATATCCTGACGATTGCCGGCGTCTTTCGTTTGCGCCGCACGCGCCCGAATGCGGACCGGCCGTATCGCACGTGGGGCTACCCGCTCGTCCCGGCCCTTTATGTCGCCGGCGCCGCGACGATTCTCCTGGTGCTGTTCGTCTATCGCACCGCGACGACGTGGCCCGGCCTGATCATCGTCCTGCTTGGCGTTCCGGTGTACTTCCTGTGGAAGCCGCGAGACTGACGGCCTTGTTGATGACGCTGATGGCTTTTTCCCTGACTCGGTAAGCCGGCAGTTCGTCCGTCCTCACCCACCGGACATCGTCCGCGTCGGATCCGCATGCCGCGCGAGTCTCCTCCGCATAGCAGACGTAATCGATGATCACGACGTGATATTCGACACGGCCGTCGGGTCCGTGCTCGACGCGATCCAGGACCTCCACGACCGGGCCGACATCGACCCTCAACCCTGTCTCTTCGAGGACCTCGCGCGCGACGGCGGCTTCGAGCGTTTCGCCGACTTCGACGCCTCCGCCTGGCAAGCTCCATTCGCCCTTGAGCGGCTCGTGCCCGCGTTTGACGAGCAGCACGCGACCGTCCGCATCGAGCACCACCGCCCCAACGCCGAGCACGGGCCGGTCGGGATACTTCCTCACTTCCTCACTTCCTCACTTTCTTACTTCCCTCGTGATTTCGCCAGAGGAGAACCTCGGTGTATAACAGCGCATCCTGACGGCCAAGATGGACAGATTCACGCTCTTCCTGCGTGCGGTTCTCCTGTGTGTGCTCGTTCCGGCCGGGACCGCCTGCCATCGTCAGCGAGACTCGGCCGACGATCCATCCAGGATTCACGTCGGAATCGTGTTCGACATCGGCGGCAAAGACGATCGCTCGTTCAACGCGGCGGCGTTCGCCGGCGTCACGTGCGCCGAGACCGGCAAATGGCCCAAGGGTGATACCTGCGGCAAGCCCGCCCTGGAGATCGTGCTGCGTGACATCGAACCCGGCAATCCCACCTCGATTGAACCGGCCATGCGCGCGTTTGCCGAACGTGGCTACGACTTGATCATCGGCGTCGGCTTTGCGCAGGCGCCGATCGTGGAGACGGTCGCGAAGGATTATCCGCGCATCCACTTCGCCATCGTCGACGGCGTCAGCGAGTTGCCCAATGTCGCCTCGCTGATTTTCAAGGAGCACGAGGGATCGTATCTCGTCGGACTCGTCGCGGCCAGGACCTCCAGGACGGGAATCATCGGCTTCCTGGGCGGCATGGACATCGGGTTGATCCATCGTTTCGAGAAAGGCTACGAAGAGGGGGCGCGCTCGGTCAATCCCAACATTCGCGTCATCCAGAACTACGTGGGCGTCACCGACGCAGCCTGGAACAATCCCGGGAAGGGGAAGGAGCTCGCGCTCGCGCAGATCGGCAAAGGCGCGGACGTCATCTTCACGGCCGCGGGCAATTCCGGCCTTGGCGCGTTTGACGCGGTCGAGCAGGCCGGACGGGTGAACGGCCGCGCGACACATTTCGTGATCGGCGTTGATTCCAACCAGAACATGGTCAAGCCGGGTTTTGTGCTGACGAGCATGGTCAAGCGCGTCGACAACGCCGTGTATGCCATCGTGCAGGACGTCGTGAACGGAAAGTTCCAGGCCGGCATTCATGTGTACGGGCTCGGACAGGACGGCGTCGGCTATTCGATGGACCAGTACAACAAGGACCTCATGGCTCCCGAGACGGTTCGGGAGGCGGAAGACGCGAAGAAGAAGATCATCGCGGGACAGATCACCGTGACGGACGCGATGGCGAAGTAATGCTGGAACTTCGAAACATTACCAAACGCTTCGGCGACGTGCTGGCGAACGACCGGGTGAACATCACGGTCCAGTCCGGCACGATTCACGCCATCATCGGCGAGAACGGCGCGGGCAAATCGACCGCCATGCGCATCGCGTACGGCTTTTACACCGCCGACAGCGGCGAGATCCTGATTGATGGAACGGTCTGCCGGATCGCCGCGCCCCGTGACGCCATCGCACGCGGCATCGGCATGGTCCATCAGCACTTCATGCTGGTCGGACCGATGACCGTGGCGGAAAACATCGTGCTGGGCGCCGAGCCTGGATCGGCACTCGCGCTGGGTGTGACGACAGCCTCCGCCGACATCCGCCGCCTGTCCGGCGAGCTCGGCCTCGCAGTCGATCCCGATGCGGTCGTCGACCACCTGTCCGTGGGTCAGCAGCAGCGCGTCGAGTTGCTCAAGGCGCTCTATCGGCATGCGCAGTTGCTGATTCTCGACGAGCCGACGGCCGTGCTCACGCCTCGGGAGGTTGACGAGTTCTTCGCCATCCTCCGCGGCATGCGCGAGCAGGGGAAGACCGTCGTCATCATCACGCACAAGTTGTCCGAGGTCCTGGCGATCTCCGACGAAGTGACGGTGATGCGCGACGGCCGTGTTGTGGGCCGTTTACACACGAAAGAGACGAATGCCGCCGAGCTCGCACGTTTGATGGTGGACCGCGACGTCCTGCTTCGCGTCGACAAACCGGCGGCAACAATGCTCGGCGCGACAACGCTACGCGTTCGCAGCCTGTCGGTGAGAGCGCACGATGGAGCCGCCCGCGTGGATCGGGTGTCGTTCGACGTGCGCGCGGGTGAGATCGTGGGGATCGCCGGCGTCGAAGGCAACGGCCAAACGGAGTTGATCGAGGCGCTCTCGGGACTGGCCGAGGCGTCGACCGTGTCCGGCGAGATCAGACTTGGGGACCAGGACATCACCCGGTTCGGGGCCCGCGCCCGCCGGGAGCTGGGCATCGCGCACATTCCGGAAGATCGGCACCGGCGCGGTCTGCTGCTCGAGTTCGACCTGGCGGAGAATTCGATTCTCGGTGTGCACTATCGCAAGCCGGCGGCATACGCCGGCGGCATCTTGCTCGACGATCCGGCGATCCGCCGTCACGCGGCCGACATCATCGCCGCGTTCGACGTCCGCCCGGCGAATGTGGATCTGCCGGCGCGCGCGCTCTCGGGCGGAAACCAGCAGAAGTTGATCGTCGGCCGCGAATTCGATCTGCGCCCCACGCTGCTGCTGGTCGCACAACCGACGCGCGGCGTCGACATCGGCGCGATCGAATTCATTCACCGCAAGCTGATCGCCCTGCGCGACGAGGGTTGCGCCGTCCTGCTCGTCTCAGCGGAGATCGAGGAAGTCACGTCGCTGTCCGATCGCGTGCTGGTAATTCACCGCGGACGGATCGCCGGAGAGGTCGATCCCAAGGCTGCTACCGTCGATGAGATCGGATTGCTGATGACCAGAGGACATTGATGAAACGTCTAGGAGCGTGTCTGAGAAACCGGAACACGCTCCTAGTAGGCCGGCTTCGCCGGCAAGAACGCCAATGATTTTGGATGACCGCGCGCGGAGCGCGCCTACTAGGAGCCCGTTTCGGCATTACTCGGACGGGCTCCTAGGCGAGCTGATCTTTCCGTTGATCGCCGTTCTGGCGGCATTTGTCGTCGGCGGCGTCATGGTGCTGGTCGTTGGCGACGACCCGATCCAGACGTACCGGCTTCTGCTGGGCAGCGCGCTCTCGTGGCCAGACGGCATTGGATACACGCTGTTCTATGCCACGCCGCTGATCTTCACCGGCTTGGCTGTGCTGGTGGCGTTTCGCGGCGGCCTGCTCAATATCGGTGCTGAAGGACAGCTCTACGTGGCGGCGTTTGCCACGGCCTGGGCCGGGATTACGTTCGCCAATCTTTCCGCGTGGGCGCTGCTGCCACTCTGTTTCCTGGCGGCGATTCTGGCCGGCGCCGTCTGGGGCGCGATTCCGGGCGTGTTGAAGGCCCGATTCGGATCCCACGAAGTCATCACCACCATCATGCTGAACTTCGTCGCGGTGGCGCTGGTCGGTTATTTCACCCAGTACCATTACAAGGCGCCCGGCGATCCGATCATGCAAACGACGATGATCGGCGGCGGAGCGCACATCGCGCGCCTCGGACGATTCATTCCTGGTTTCCCCGAACGCATTCCGCTGAATCTGTCGTTCGTGTTCGCGCTGATTGCCTGCCTGTTGGTGCATCTGTTCCTCTGGCGCACGACGTGGGGCTATGAGATTCGCGCGACGGGCAGCAATCCGCAGGCGGCGGAGTACGGGGGCATCTCGATTCGCAAGCAGATGGTGTTGGCCATGGCGGTGTCGGGCGCGCTCGCGGGCATGGTCGGCATCAATGAAGTGCTCGGTTACCGATATCGCCACTACGACGGGTTTTCGGCGAACTATGGATTCACCGGCATTGCGGTCGCGTTGCTGGGTCGCAATCACCCGGTGGGGGTCCTGTTCGCGGCGATGCTCTTCGGGATGATGATTCGCGGCGGCATCTTCGTCGATGCGTTCACGAACAACGTGACCAAGGATCTCGTGGACGTGCTGCAGGGGATCGTCATCCTGTTCGTCGCCGCCGAGGCGCTGTTCCGTGGTCCATTCGCGTCACATAGGTTGTTGAAGCGCTCGAAGATCTGACGCGACCATGCGAGAGCTCTTCACGGCCTCACTCGTCATGTCCACGCTGCGGCTCGCGACGCCGCTGGTGCTGGCCGCTCTGGGCGGACTGTTTTCCGAGCGCGCCGGCGTCATCAATATCGCCCTCGAAGGCATCATGCTGGCCGGAGCCTTCACCGCGGCGGCCGTGACCTACGCGGTCGGAAATCCGTGGGTGGGACTGCTCGGCGGGATTGGAGCCGGCATGCTGATCGCGGCGATTCACGCGCTGGCGTGCATTCGCTACAAGGCCGATCAGGTCGTCACTGGAACGGCCATCAACATTCTCATGTTTGGCATGCCGGGATTTCTGAGCGGCGCGTTCTTTCTGTCGTCTGGATCAACCCCGCAACTACCGAAGGAACAATTGATCCCGTACACGCCGATGGTGATGGCTGGCCTGTTGGTGCCACTCACCTGGTACGTGTTGTATCGGACGCCGTTCGGTCTGCGGCTGCGATCGGTTGGCGAGAACCCCGCAGCGGCCGACGCCGCGGGTGTCAGCGTGCCTCTCATCAGGTATTCCGGCGTGTTGGTGTCAGGCGTCCTCGCCGGGATCGGGGGCGCCTATCTCTCCATCGGTCAGTCGTCGCTGTTCACGCGCAACATGACGTCCGGTCGAGGCTTCATTGGGCTCGCGGCGTTGATCTTCGGCAAATGGCGGCCGGTGCAAACGATGCTCGCCTGCGTGTTGTTTGGCTTCACCGAAGCGGTGTCGATCCAGATGCAGGGGGTTGTCAAACTACCCTCGGGCGAGGACATTCCCGTTCAGTTCATTCAGATGGTGCCGTATCTGTTGACGATCATCGTGCTCGCCGGTTTCATCGGACGCTCGCGACCACCGCGCGCGCTCGGGCTGCCATACGAGAAGGAGTAAGAAGTTGGGCGGACAAACGAACGAAGAAACACTACGGATTCAGTCGGGGTCCTCGACGTCGGCGAGCGCCCCAAAAGGCCCGGACGATCACTTCCTGTTCGTCAAACGTGTAATAGAGATGGCAGGCAACTTTCCGAACGTAGATGCGGCGAAGGCCAGGGACACCAGCCTGAGTGTAGGACGTCCCGACGCCAGGCAACCAAGCCAGAATCCGGAGGGCTTCTTCAAACTCGACGACAAACACGTCGGGGTGGATTCTGTTTTCGAGCCACCACTCTTTCTCGCGTCGGACGTGCCTGCGTGCCGTCTTCGTGAATCGGACTGGGCGGGGATTCAACGCGACCGGAGCTCCTTGAGGATTTCCTCGGCATCAACCAAGCGACCGGCAGCAACATCGGCGTCGGATTCACGGAGGGCCTCGTGGAGCGCGGCACGATCCGCTTCGTCGAGCCAATCACCGGGGTCGAGTGGTAGAAGCTGGAGTTCGGTGCCCTCGGGCAAGTCCGTCGGCTCGTCGACGATCAACCGTCCCGCACGGACACGTGCCTTGATGGTCATGGGAACGAGAGTAGCACCGAGAGAGCCGCCCAACAAGCGCTTGCAGCCGTCGGCGCTTGACGCGATCGTGAAGCGCCGCGGCTGAAGCGCGGTCGTTAGACGGCCACAGATTCTTGAAAGAGGGGCGGACTAATGAATAGTGCCGATCGGTCAGAAGGCATCACGCTCGGGCACGAAGTTCGGCGATTTCGCACGCTCTTGGGGTTTACGACGGCCGAACTTGCAGCCCGGTCTGACCTCCGTGAAGCCTACCTCCTACAGATCGAGGACGACCGAGCCGAACCCTCGGATGAAGCCCTAAGGCGCCTTGCAGAACAGCTTGCGCCAGCTGGAGCCACCTATGACGGCCTAACCAACGTCGTCCCAACCAAGTCGGATGAAGATATCTTCGCCGAGACGAACCGGCTGAACAAGGAATACCGAGAGAAAGTCCGGAAGTACATGGTCGCTGAAGGTATCGGCCTCATGGGACTAGGATTCGTACATTTCGGCTGAAGGGCTACTCCGCGAGTGGGGATATGTTCTGATCACGCTCGGAGTAGTTACCCTCATTGTGCGCCACCGTTCGATGTTCAT
>JAHFUI010000058.1:17924-25110 GCA_023265175.1 Acidobacteriota bacterium | reverse complement strand
GAATATCGGGGTCGCTGTGAATCACGGTCGTAGTGCTGAGCATGTTCGTTCTCCCTCCCATTCTACCGTCGCTTCTTCATCGACGCCATCACGACGCGTTCTGCCGACCGAAAAGGCCTTTACAAACTCTTGCAACGCGAAGTTGTATACGGCACTTTGATCGATCGCCCTCAAAGGCTGACTCGTCCGCTCTGTCAGCAAAACCGACGCAGCCGTCGTATTAGAATGGCAAGGCCATACCGGCTGTTCCGTTTCTGGCCGTGCCAGTTATTCAAGGAGAGACATCATGAAGCGCGTGTGTTGTGTCATCGCAGGGCTTCTCTTGGCAGTCACAGCCGCCTCAGCCCAGGCGCCGCCCGCAGGCCAGAAGGTCGGCGTCGCCGCCCGTCTCCAGCAGGCTTACGCCCAGCTCAAGACAAACCTCACGCAGGCCGCCGACAAGATGACTGAGGCGGACGCCAGCTTCAAGCCCGCACCGGAAATCCGGGCCTTCGCCGGGCAGTTCGCCCACGTCGCACAGTTTCACTACCTGTTCTGCTCGCAGGTGAAGGGTGGAACCAACCCGAACACGGCGAATCTCGAGCAAACTGCGACGACCAAGGCCGACGCGGTCAAGGCGCTCGCCGACTCGTTCACGTACTGCGACGATGCGTTTTCGACGCTGACCGACGAGAGCGCCGCACAATTCGTCGCCAACCGCGGCGGTGAGCAGGCGAAAGCGGTTCCGTTGATCAACCTCATCGCGCACGACAACGAGGAATACGGCATCATCACCGTGTACCTCCGGTTGAAGAGCATGGTTCCGCCATCGACGGAGAATGCCGGACGCGGTCGCGGCGGCCGCGGAAGCCCGGGCGGCGGCGGCGGACGCGGTCGCGAGTAGCCAAGGGCGTGCCGACAGTCGGTCCGCATCGGTATCTCGAGGCGCTCCCGCGCGGCGTCTCATCGTCGTCGGACCGGTCCGGCGGCGTCGCCGGCCGGTTGAAAGGCACGCTCGTCCTGATCCATGGCTTTCCGCTCAGCGCGCGGATGTGGGAGCCGCAGCTCGATCTCGCCGGGCAGGGCTGGCGCATCATCGCACCGCAACTGCGAGGGTTTGACGGTCCACCCGACGATCACGTTGCGGCCTCGGTTGACGAGTATGCCGGCGACGTGATCGATCTGCTGGACGCGCTCCACATCGAGCAGGCGGTGATTGGCGGCCTGTCGATGGGCGGATACGTGACCTTCGCGCTGTTTCGGCACGCGGCCCGGTATGTTCGGGCCATGATCCTCGCGGACACACGCGCGCAGGCGGACACGCCGGAGGCGATCGAAAGCCGCGCGCGCATGATTCAGCTCGTGCGCGAGAAGGGCGCGTCGGCGGCGGCCGACGAGCTGCTGCCCAAGCTCGTCGGCGACCGAACGCGCGCCGCGAAGCCAGAGGTTGTGGACGTGCTCCGCGCCATGATCCTGTCGAACTCGGCCGAAACAATCACCGGCGCCATCACCGCGTTGATGACGCGCCCGGATTCGATGGCGCTCTTGCCGAAAATCCATTGCCCGACGCTCATCATCGTCGGCGATGAGGATGTGTTGACCCCGCGTGCATTCAGCGAAGACATCCAGAAGGGCATCGCCGGCGCGGAGCTGACGGTGGTGCCCGAGGCCGGCCACATGTCGAACATGGAACAGCCCGCCACCTTCAACCTGGCGCTCGCACGTTTTCTCGAGCATCGGGTATAGTCGATCGACTATGCGCGCCGCCATCATCTGCAGTCTGCTCATCCTTTGCACCAGCGCGCCGTCCGCGGCCCAGAGCAGCGGACCGGACGCCGCGCGGTCTAAGGCGTACGACGAGCTGCTCGATTTGAACGTCCGCGACAGCTTGGTCTATTACCGCGCGCTCAAAGGGGAGCGGGCGCGGCTCGATCGGTACGTGGCGTCGCTCTCGGAGGTGACGATCGACGCGGCATCACGTGAAGAGCGGCTTACGTTCTGGCTGAACGCCTACAACGCGATCGTGCTGAAAACCGTCGTCGATCATTATCCGATCCCGCAGCGTACGGCGGAGTATCCGGCGCATAGCATCCGTCAGATCCCAGGGGCATTCGAGCGAACGGTGCATCGCGTGGCCGGGAAAATGGTCACGCTGAATCAGATCGAGCAGACGATCCTTCCGGAGTTCCATGACCCGAGGGTGTATCTCGCGATCGGCCGCGGTGCACTCGGCAGCGGACGGCTTCGCAGCGAAGCCTACGCGCCGGAGATCCTCGAGACGCAATTGAAAGAGGCGGTCGCCGAGTGCGTCAACCGGTCCCAGTGTGTCGACATGGACCGCGCGAACAATCAGGTCAGCGTCAGCTCCATCTTCTCGTGGCGCTCGCAGGACTTCATCGCCGCCTACGCCAGCGCCGCGCCGGACACGTTCGCCGCCCGCAGCCCGATCGAGCGCGCCATCCTCGCGTTCATCCAGCCGCATCTGCTGCAAACGGAACGCGACTTTCTCACGAAAAACGAATTCAAAGTCGTCTTCAAATCGTTCGACTGGTCGCTCAATGACCTCACCGGACGAGGGGGACGGTAGAAGTGAGGAAGTGACACGATCTCATCATGGATCTGGGACTTCACGACAAAGTCGCCATCGTCACCGGCTCCAGCCGCGGTCTCGGGCTGGCGTGTGCGACGGCGCTCGTCGAGGAAGGCTGCCGCGTGACCATTTGCGCGCGCGGTGAGGATCGGCTTGCCGAAACGGCGGCCGGCCTGCGGGCAATTGCGGGCGCCGATGGCCGCGTCCTGGCAGTCCGCGCCGACCTCGCAGCGGAGCACGGCGTTGCGGACGTCGTGACCCGCACTGTCGAGGCATTCGGGGGTCTCGACATCCTCGTCAACAACGTCGGCTTGGCCGGCGGCCGCACCATCACCGACACCACCGACGCCGAGTGGCAGGAGGCGATCGACCAGACGCTGTTTCCAGCCGTCAGGGCCTCTCGACTTGCGGTTCCCCACATGCGCCGCCGCGGGGGAGGCGCGATCGTCATGATCGCGTCGATTTGGGGCCGGGAATCCGGCGGTCGGATGACCTATAACGCCGTGAAGGCGGCTGAAATCAGCCTGGCGAAGTCACTGGCGCAGCAGCTGGCGGGAGACAACATCCGGGTCAACAGCGTGGCGCCGGGCTCGATTCTGTTTCCAGGGGGAACCTGGGATCGGAGGCAACAGGAAGATCCGGCGGCAATCGCCGAATTCGTGCGACGCGAATTGCCGTTTGGGCGATTCGGCCGCTCCGAAGAGGTCGGAGCGCTCGTCGCATTCCTCGCCTCGCCGCGCGCGAGCTGGATTAGCGGAGCGAGTGTGCCCGTTGACGGCTGCCAGTCACGCTCCCAGATCTGATGCGCAGGCGCCCGTGCTCGATGACGGCTGACGGCGGTTCGGATCGGGATTGCCTGCCGCTTGAGAAGCGCGTGCCTGAGGTGGCGCGTGCGGCGGAGCTGGTGACTTTGGCGGAAGCGACGGAACCGCCGAACCTCATGCGAACGACGAATCCCTCAGGATTTTCGTGCTCACCTGTGTCGGGCTCACCGGTTTCCGAGTGAAGGAAGAACCCACGGCGCCGCGATCGCGGCTCGTTTACATCCATCTCCACCTCTCCTCTGGAAAAATATCGGTCGCACTTGAAAGAGTAACAGTGGTTGCCGGACGCGTCAAAGAAAAACGACACGTTCGGACAAAAAAATTCGTCACACGCGCGTTCGACCACGCCGCGAACCGAAGCAGACGAGTAGATTAGTCCTCGATAGGAGGTTCGGCGTGATCGACGACGAGGACTTCGACCGTCTCTTTTTGTGAATCCAGCTTGAGCCCGAGCTGGTCCCGCAGCGCCGTGAAGATGGATGTCGGAAAGTCGGGAAGCGCAGCGTCCGCTCCACCCTGCGTCGCTCGCTCCTGCGTCCATTTGAGATCGACGGCAAAGTTCCCCGCGAGGCCGGTCCGATCCTCCACGAGGCGCTCCACGCGGGGTGACAACGCGGTCGCCAGCTGCGCCATCGTCATGGCGCTGGCCGCGACGCCTGACGTGCTCATCGTCATCCTGCCGCAAGGCAGGTCGCCAGGCAGCGGCGGCGGTGCGTTTTGCCGTCCTGCGGCGATCCACGCCGCACAAGCCGCCGCCGTCGGCTGAAGCTGCGGGCCGAGGCTGCCGTCGCGCTTCGCCACGACCAGCGCAAAAATCGGCGACTCCTTCTTTTCGGTGTGCACGGTCAACTTGAATCGATCGGCGAGGAGCGTCCGCAGCATCAAGTACATCGTCTCTGGTGCGGGGCGCGGTCGATTGGCGGGCGAATCGGCGGCTGCCTTGGCTTCGATGTCAAAAAAATCGGTGTCGAGCCATTTCGGTCCGCCAGAAATCGCCTGAGTTGCGCGGATTACAGGTATGTCATTCGCGAACGCGATCAGCATCCGAAGGCTGACTTGCTTGCCCACGAATCGACCGCCGGGCTGGAACGAAAGGCCGCGCACGGTGGCCAGCATCTGGGCGAATAAGGGCGAAGGAGCGAACGGGCCGTTCGTCGGCTTGATGGAGGCGACTTCGAAGGCCGGCTGACTGGGAACTTGAGCCGAGAGCGCGCCCGAGATGACCCACGCCACACTGGCGATCCCGATTGCCCGGACGATACGCGGCTTCGACATCAGCGACCTCGTTACGAACTTACCGCGGTTCACCGTCGCCGTCGACCACTTTCACCTCTTGATCGCCCCCGCCGCGGCTGGTACTATCGCCACTCATGGCGGACAGCAGGTTGCCTGAAAGTACTGGTCTGGTTACGAGATCCAGGCGCGATGGCGCGCTGGATGAGGCGTTGGAACGTCTGGCACCCGGTCAGGTGGCCGATCGGCCCGATACGCCGGATCTGCACGTCACGGCACTCAGACGTCTGCCGCCGCTGCCTGCCCGATTCGCCCCGTTTCCTGACGCGCTGGATGAGCGGCTTCTCCACGCGCTCGGGACGCGTGGGATCTCTCAGCTCTACACCCATCAAGCGCAGTCGATCGACCACGCCCTGGCGGGACGCAACGTCGTCGTCATCACGCCGACCGCGTCGGGCAAGACGCTGTGCTACAACGCGCCGGTCCTCAACTCGATCCTGCGGGACCCGTCGAGCCGCGCGTTGTATCTGTTTCCCACCAAGGCGCTCGCGCAGGATCAGCTCGCCGAGCTGCAGACGATGTGCGAGACGCTTGCGGCCAGCTCGGGCGATCAGATCGGCGTGTTCACCTACGACGGCGATACGCCGCAAGACGCGCGGCGAACGATTCGCTCGCGCGCCCACCTTGTGCTGAGCAATCCGGACATGTTGCACTCGGGCATCCTCCCGCACCATCCGCGCTGGGCGAAGCTGTTCGAGAACCTGCGCTACATCGTGATCGACGAGCTGCACGCCTACCGCGGGGTCTTTGGCAGCCATCTCTGCAACGTCCTGCGGCGGCTTCGGCGCGTCTGCGGCCACTACGGATCGAGCCCCGTGTTCGTCTGCTCGTCGGCGACGATCGCGAATCCGCGCGAGCTGGCGGAGCGGCTCGCCGAGCAGCCGTTCGAGCTCGTCGACCAGAGCGGCGCGCCGCGCGGCGAGAAGTTCTTCGTCTTCGTCAATCCGCCCGTCGTCAACCATCAGCTCGGGATCCGGCGGTCCTACCTGGGCGAGACGCGCCGCGTTGCGGCGGAGTTCTTGAAGCGACAGCTGCAGCTGATCGTCTTCGCGCAGAGCCGCCTGGCCACCGAGATCCTGACGACCTACTTGAAGGACGATTTCGAGGACGTGCCGGGAGGGTCGGAGCGCATTCGCGGGTATCGCGGCGGATATCTTCCGAATCGCCGGCGTGAGATCGAGAAAGGGCTGCGCGATGGGGCGGTGCGCGCCGTCGTGTCGACCAACGCGCTCGAGCTCGGGATCGACATCGGCGCGCTCGACGTCAGCGTGATGGCCGGCTATCCCGGCACGATCGCCGCGACCTGGCAGCGTGCCGGACGCGCGGGCCGGCGTGCGAGCCGGTCGGCCGCGGTGATGGTCGCCAGCAGCGCGCCGCTCGATCAGTTCATCATCCGGAACCCGTCATACTTCTTCGACGCGTCGCCGGAGCGGGCGCTCATCGATCCGGATAACCTGCACATCCTCGTGGATCACATCAAGTGCGCGGCGTTCGAGCTGCCGTTCAGCACCGCTGAAACATTCGGCAAGCACAACCTGCAGGAGATTCTTGATTTGTTGGCGGAGCAGGGCCTCGTGCACCGGAGCGGCCCTGCGGACGATCTGGATTCCCCTCCAGAGTCAGTTGAGGGCGAGAGTCTACGCTCTCGCACGAGGACCAGCGAAGCTCTGCCAGCGCGTGGGGATCTGGATTCCCTTCCGGAGTCAGCCGAACGCGAGAGTCTACGCTCGAGCGCGAGGACCAGCGAAGCTCTGCCAGCGCGTGGGGGCCTGGATTCCCTTCCGGAGTCAGCCGCGCGCGAGAGTCTACGCTCGAGCGCGAGGACCAACGAAGCTCCGCCAGCGCGTGGGGATCTGGATTCCCTTCCGGAGTCAGCCGCGCGCGAGAGTCTACGCTCGAGCGCGAGGACCAGCGAAGCTCTGCCAGCGCGTGGGGATCTGGATTCCCTTCCGGAGTCAGCCGCGCGCGAGAGTCTACGCTCGAGCGCGAGGACCAGCGAAGCTCTGCCAGCGCGTGGGGGTGGGGCCCCACGCGAAATAGGTAAATGGACGTGGACCAACGAGTCGTATCCAGCGGACGCGGTGAGCCTCCGGTCGGTGTCGTCAGATAATTTCGTCGTCGTGGACACGACGCGCGAGACCCGGGTGATTGGCGAGACGGACTTCACGAGCGGTCCGTCCACGCTGCATCCCAAGGCGATTTACATCGTCGAGGGTCAGTTGTACCAGGTGGAGCGGCTGGATTTCGATGGGCGCAAGGCGTTCGTGCGCGAGATCGACTGCGATTATTACACCGACGCGATTACGTACACGCGCGTTACGATTCTGGATACGTTCGCGGAAACCACTCCCGACCCCTTTTCCGCCTACGGAGGCGCCTGCGGCCCGCGCGAGGACAGCGAGTCTTCGAGCGCCACAGCGCGAGCGAGCGGGGGTGGGGCCCCGCGAGCACATGGAGGCGCCAGCGGCCCGCGCGAGGACAGCGAGTCTTCGAGCGCCAC
>JAHFUI010000058.1:7549-17914 GCA_023265175.1 Acidobacteriota bacterium | reverse complement strand
GCGGCCCGCGCGAGGACAGCGAGTCTTCGAGCGCCACAGCGCGAGCGAGCGGGGGTGGGGCCCCGCGAGCACATGGAGGCGCCAGCGGCCCGCGCGAGGACAGCGAGTCTTCGAGCGCCACAGCGCGAGCGAGCGGGGGTGGGGCCCCGCGAGCACATGGAGGCGCCAGCGGCCCGCGCGAGGACAGCGAGTCTTCGAGCGCCACAGCGCGAGCGAGCGGGGGTGGGGCCCCGCGAGCACATGGAGAAGTTCACGTCGTGTCGCGCGTCGTCGGATTCAAGAAGATCAAGTTCTACACGAACGAGAACGTCGGTTCCGGCGAATTGGACCTGCCGGAGCAGCAGATGCACACGACCGCCTACTGGCTGACCATTCCGGCGTCGACGATGGCACTGTTGCCCTATGCATCGGACGATCGGCGCGACGGGATCCTCGGAATGGCGTACGCCATCCGGCAGGTCGCGCAGCTGCTCCTGATGTGCGACCGTCACGATATCGGCATTTCGATCGACACCGGCGAGCAGGTCCAGCCATCCGGCTGGCGCGCCCCCGAGCTGGCAGCGGACAAGAGCCCGCGTCTGTTCATCTATGACAACTATCCGGGCGGCATTGGTTTCAGCGAGCCGCTGTTCCGGATGCACCACGAGCTGCTGACCGGCACACGCCGCCTCATCGCCGAGTGCGAGTGTGAGCAGGGATGCCCGAGCTGCGTGGGACCTATTGGCAACACCGGCCCGCTCGCGAAGGTCGCGGCGCTCAGGATGCTCGATCTGCTGCTGACACACCTCCCCATCACGGAGCACTCGGAGGAAGCGGAGGTGAAAACTCTTTGAGCTCGCTGGCCGATCGCATTCGGGGAGTCCTGCAGACGCCGGGCCAAAAAGGCCCCGGCCTGCATCAACTCGAGGTACGTGAACCGGCAACACCAGAACCGGTAGTGTCCGGCTTCAGCCGGACCGATCCGGGAAATAACCTCAAGTCCGTCCTGGGCGGCGAATGGCGGCGGCACGACAGCGCTTCGTGTTTCGTGGTCGAGACACGCCGTGAGCCATCGTCGGCGTACGGGGGCGAGACCGTTGGCGTGCTTGCGAGCCGCTTCGCGGAAGCTGCCGCCGGCGCGTCGCTCGTGGCTGGCTCGCCGGCTTCGTCACCATTTGTCTTCTTTGACCTTGAAACGACCGGGTTGAGCGGCGGCGCCGGCACGTACGCGTTCCTGTTTGGCTGCGGCAGTTTCGAAGACGACGGCGCGTTTGTCACACGGCAGTATCTGCTCGTTCGATTCGATGATGAACGGGCGCTGCTCGCGTCGGTCGGCCGCGAGCTCGCGCGCGCCGGCGCGCTCGTCAGTTTCAACGGCAAGAGTTTCGACGCGCCGGTCCTCGAGACGCGGTATCTCTACCATCGGCTCGAGTGGATGGGCGGCGGTCTGCCGCACCTCGATATGCTGCCTGTCGCGCGGCGGTTCTGGAAGCGCGACGACGTCGCGGCGGCGGGCGAGTCGAGCTGTTCGCTGGTCGCGCTCGAACAGAAGCTTCTCGGCGCACGCCGTCAGGGCGACGTCCCGGGTTTTGAAATTCCATCGCGTTACTTTCATTTCGTGCGGACCGGCGACGCGCGGCCGCTGCGGGCGGTATTCGAGCACAATCGGCGCGATCTGCTGTCGCTGGCGGCGTTGACCGCGCGAGCGCTGCACCTGGTGCGATCGGGACCGGAGGCAACCGGAGATCCCCGCGAGGCGCTGGCGCTCGGGCATGTGTACGATCGGGCGGGTCTGGCCGTGCGTGCGCGGGATGCGTACCTCCGCGCCGTCTCACTCACCGGCGCATCGACGGCGCAGGCTGGCGCGGCGACGCTCCACGGCGCCTCAATGGCGTTCACCGACACCTCGATGGTGTTGAGCGACGCCTCAATGGCGTCGTTAAGGATTGCCGCCTTGCGAGCGCTCGCGCTGGCTTCCCGGCGCTCCCGCGCCTACGGCGAGGCCGCCGGTTACTGGCGCCAGATCCTCGACGTTCGCGGCTGTCCCAGTCACGTCGGCTGCGAGGCGAGCGAAGCGCTCGCGATTCATCACGAGCATCGCGTGCGCGATCTCGCGGCCGCGAAAGCGTTCGCGCTTCGCAGCCTGGAAAGCGGGACGCACTGGAACGAGGCCGTGCGGTATCGGCTGGCCAGGATCGAAAGAAAAATGAGCGCGTCGGACCGAGGCGCTCTGCTTGACTAGCGCGCGGCTGCGGGAGCTTCCTTTTTCGCTTTGGCAGCCTTCTTACGGCTCTCGGACGTCTGCGCGCCGAACTTCTTGTTGAACCGCTCCACACGGCCTTCGGTGTCCAGCAATTTCTGCTTGCCGGTAAAGAACGGGTGACAATTCGAGCAGATTTCGAGATGCAGCTGGGGCTTCGTCGAGCGGGTCTTCCAGGTTGCGCCGCACGCGCAGCGCGCGTCGACGTCGTGGTATTTCGGGTGAATCCCTTCCTTCACGGCGTGCTCCTTCGCCTTTCGGGCAAAACACCATTGTAACAGGCCAGGTTCCCGCTTTATCCCCTGCCGCCGTTCGACATTGACGACAGGAAGTCCTGGTTGGTCTTGGTCTTCGACATCTTCGAGAGCAGCAGCTCCATCGCTTCGACGGGTGACAGCGGCGTCAGCACTTTTCGCAGCACCCACACGCGGTTGAGATCCTCTTTCGGCAGCAGGAGCTCTTCCTTCCGCGTGCCGCTCTTCTGAATGTCGATCGAGGGGAACACCCGGCGATCGGTGAGCTTCCGATCGAGGTGGATCTCGAGGTTGCCGGTGCCCTTGAACTCCTCGAAGATCACTTCGTCCATGCGCGAGCCGGTATCGACGAGCGCTGTCGAGATGATGGTCAGCGATCCGCCCTCTTCGATGTTCCGCGCGGCGCCGAAGAAGCGCTTCGGCCGCTGCAGCGCGTTGCTGTCGACACCGCCCGACAGAATCTTGCCCGACGGCGGCACGATGGTGTTGTAGGCGCGCGCGAGGCGGGTGATGGAGTCGAGCAGGATCACGACGTCCTTCTTGTGCTCGACGAGCCGCTTGGCCTTCTCGATCACCATCTCGGCGACCTGGACGTGGCGTTGCGCCGGCTCGTCGAACGTCGACGAGATGACCTCGCCCTGGACCGACCGCTGCATGTCGGTCACTTCCTCGGGGCGCTCGTCGATCAGCAGCACGATCAGGTACACCTCGGGGTGGTTCTTCGTGATGCTGTTGGCGATGTTCTGGAGGAGCATCGTCTTGCCCGTGCGCGGCGGCGCGACGATGAGACCGCGCTGTCCCTTGCCGATGGGGACCATCAGGTCGAGCACGCGGGCCGACAGGTTGTCCCCTTCGGTCTCGAGTGAAATCTTCCGCTGCGGGTACAGCGGCGTCAGGTTTTCGAAGAACACCTTCTCGCGCGCCCGCTCCGGCGGCTCGAAGTTCACCGCCTCGACCTTGATCAGGGCGAAGTAGCGCTCGCCGTCCTTCGGCGGCCGGATCTGGCCCGACACGGTATCGCCGGTGTGCAGGTCGAATTTCCGGATCTGCGACGGCGAGACGTAGATGTCGTCGGGGCCGGGCAGGTAGTTGTAATCGGGCGCCCGCAGGAACCCGAAGCCGTCGGGCAGCGTCTCGAGGACCCCTTCGGAGAAGATGAGGCCGCTCTTCTCCGCGCGCGCCTTCAGGATCTCGAAAATGAGCTCCTGCTTGCGCATGCCGGTGGCCCCGGGCACGTCGAGCTGCTTGGCGATCTTGGTCAGTGCGCCGACGCTCATGTCCTTGAGCGTGGCGAGATCGATGCGCTCTATTTTTTCCGGGGGCCCGGCGCCGCCGTTTCCGCGCGGCTGCTGCGGTTGCGGGGTGTCGGGTTGCGGTTGGTCGCCAGGTTGTCGATCAGTTTCCACAGTTCGTCCAGTCCTTCGCCCGTGACCGCCGAGACCGGCAGCACGGGATCAACAAAAACGGATTGAAGTTCTCTCAGCGCGCGAATCCGTTCGCCGCGCGCGAGCTTGTCGATCTTGGTCGCGATCACACTGCAGCGCTCGACCACCGACTGCAGCCAGTGCCAGGCCTCGATGTCGCTTGGCAGGCCCGGATGACGCGCATCCACGAGGAGCAGCGCCGACACGTTCAGGTCCTGCTGAAGCCGGACACTACCGGGAGTGTCCGCCGTTAGGCGGACCCGTGAGAAGTAGCCCCGCGTCAACTCCTGGAACTCGCGGGCCGAATCCGCGCCGCCCCGCGCGTAGCCGAAGCCGGGCAAATCCACCAGATACAGCGGCGGCGCCGCGCCCCGTCCGACCAGATAGATGTTCGCGAGCCGCGTCTTGCCGGGGGCCGCGCTGGTGCGCGCCACACGCTGCCGGACGAGCGCGTTGATCAGGGTCGATTTGCCGACGTTCGATCGGCCGACGAGGGCGATTTCCGGCCGGCCGTCCCGCGGAAAATCGGCCTCGCGTGCGGCACTCGTGACGAATTCGGCGGTGATCTTCACAGAGGCTAGAGGCTTGGGCCTGGAGGTTGAGGCGGGTGCGCGCTTCGCGCGAGCGTGTGTCCCTAGCCTCCAGGCTCCAGCCTCCAGTCCCGATCAGTGCGTGATGGTGTCGTCGATGATGATGGCGCTCTCGACCGGTTCCGCCTGCGCTTCGGCAGGCAACCGTCCCGCCAGCGGCTCGGTCAGCGCGATCTTCAGGACTTCGTCCATCGTCTGGACCATGTAGACGTTCAACGTGTCCAGCACATTCTTCGGAATGTCCGCCAGGTCCTTCTCGTTGTCCTTCGGCAGAATGAGGTTCTTGATGCCGGCGCGGTGCGCGGCCAGCACCTTTTCCTTCACGCCGCCGATCGGCAGCACCTTGCCGCGCAGCGTGATTTCACCGGTCATCGCGACGTCCTTCCGAATCGGCACACGCGTCAGCGCCGAGACGAGCGCCGTCGCGAGCGTGATGCCGGCCGACGGCCCGTCCTTCGGGATGGCGCCCTCGGGCACGTGGATGTGGACGTCGGTCTTGCGGTTGAACTCTTTCGGGATGCCGAACTCCTCGGCCTTCGAGCGCACGTAGCTCATCGCGGCCTGCGCCGATTCCTGCATGACGTCGCCGAGCTTGCCGGTGAGTGTCAGGTGGCCCTTGCCCGGCATGAGCGTCGCTTCGGTCACCAGAATCTCGCCGCCGACCTCCGTCCATGCGAGCCCGGTCGCGATGCCGATCTCGTTGGTCTCTTCCGCCATCGTGTTGCGGAAGCGCGGCACGCCCAGGTACTGCGTCACCTTCTCCGCGGTGATCTCTTCGCTGAACTTGGCCCCTTCGACGACCACCTTGCGGGCGACCTTGCGGCAGATCGACGAGATCTCGCGCTCGAGATTTCGGACGCCGGCCTCGCGGGTGTAGCGCTGGATCACCGTCTGGATCGCCTCGTCGGTGAAGGTGATGTTGTCCTTCGTCAGGCCGGTCCCCTCGACCGCCTTGGGCGCGAGGAATTTCTTGGCGATCTCGATCTTCTCGATCTCGGTATAGCCGGCGAGCTGCATCACTTCCATGCGGTCGCGCAGCGCCTGCGGGACCGTGTGCAGGACGTTGGCCGTGCAGATGAACATCACGTGCGACAGGTCGTACTCGACGTCGAGGTAGTGATCGAGGAACGTGTGGTTCTGCTCGGGATCGAGGACCTCGAGGAGCGCCGCGGACGGATCGCCGCGGAAGTCCATCGACATCTTGTCGACTTCGTCGAGCAGGAACACCGGGTTCATCGAGCCGGCCTTCTTCATCATCTGGATGATCTGGCCGGGGAAGGCGCCGATGTACGTGCGGCGATGGCCGCGGATTTCCGCCTCGTCGCGCACGCCGCCGAGCGACAGGCGGACGAACTTGCGGTTCATCGCGCGCGCGATCGACTTGGCCAGCGACGTCTTGCCGACTCCGGGCGGTCCGGAGAAGGTGAGGATGGTCGCTTTCGGCTTCTTCACCAGGGCACGCACCGCGAGGAATTCCAGGATGCGCTCCTTGATCTTCTCGAGCCCGTAATGATCTTCGTGGAGGATCTCTTCGGCGCGCTTGAGGTCGCGGCTTTCGCGCGTCTTCTTGTTCCAGGGCACCGCGATGAGCCAGTCGAGGTAGTTGCGCGAGACGGTCGCCTCGGCCGACATCGGCGGCATCGCCTCCAGGCGCTTGAGCTCCTGGATCGCCTTCTCCTCGACGTCCTTCGGCATCTTCGCCTGTTCGATCTTCTTCTTCAGCTCGTCGACCTCGTTGCCTTTCTCGTCCTTGCGCCCCAGTTCCTTCTGGATCGCCTTCATCTTCTCGTTGAGGTAGTACTCCTTCTGCGCCTTCTCCATCTGTTTCTTCACGCGAGACTGGATGCGGCGATCCACCTGGAGCTTGTCGACCTCGATTTCGAGGATGCCGGCGATGCGGTTCAGGCGTTCGAGCGGTGAAATGATTTCGAGCAGGTTCTGCTTCTCATCGACGCCGACCACCAGGTGCGCGCCGATCGTGTCGGCCAGCTTGCTCGGATCGTCGACGCGCACGGCCGCAATCATCGCGTCGTAATGCAGGTTGTTCGACAGCTTCACGTACTGCTCGAACAGCGAGACGACGCGGCTCATCGTGCTCTCGGCTTCGCCGTTGACCTCGCGCTGCTTGGGCAGCACCTTGACGACGACGCGGTAGAAGCCTTTGTCTTCCTTCCACTCGACGGCGCGGGCGCGATCGACGCCCTCGACGAGCACCTTGATGTTGCCGTCGGGCAGTTTCAGGCTCTGCACGATGTTGGCGACGCAGCCCATCGTGTAGATGTCTTCCGGGCGCGGATCGTCCGTGGACGCGTCGTGCTGCGCGGCCAGGAAAATGCGCTTGTCCTTCAGCAGCGCGTGCTCGAGCGCGCGCGTCGACGAGGGCCGTCCGATCACGAACGGCATCATCATGTGGGGAAAGACCACGACGTCCCGTAACGGGACGATCGGCAGGGTCTCGTAGACTTCGAGGGGAGTGTCCATAAATTGAAATGCCAATCGCCGAATGCTAGATGCTAAATGAGATACCGCAACAAATTAGCATTTGTCATTTTGCATTTAGCATTGTGCTATCCCGCTTTCTCGATCAACGTAATCGGCTTGTCCCGCGCCATGACGATCTCGCGGGTGATCGTCACCTCACGGAGCTTCTTCTGGTTCGGCACCTGATACATCAGCTCCAGCATCAGCTCCTCGATGATCATCCGCAGGCCGCGGGCGCCGATCTTGCGTTCGAGCGCCGACTCCGCGATCGCCTCGAGCGCATCGTCGGTGAAGCGCAGCTTCACGTTCTCGTACTCGAACAGCTTCATGTACTGGCGCGTGATGGCGTTGCGCGGCTGCGTGAGGATCTGGACGAGCGCCGGCTTGTCGAGCTCGTGGAGCGTGCCGATGACCGGCAGGCGGCCGACGAATTCGGGGATGAGACCGTACTTGATGAGATCCTGCGGCTCGAGCTGCTCGAGCGTCGCGCCGATGTCGCGCGTGCGGATGGATTTCACGTCCGCCTTGAACCCGAGCGTCTTCTTGCCGACCCGGCGATCGATCTGCTTGTCGAGGCCGACGAAGGCGCCGCCGCAGATGAACAGGATATTGGTCGTGTCGACCTGGAAGAACTCCTGGTGTGGATGCTTGCGTCCGCCCTGCGGCGGGACGTTGGCCACCGTGCCCTCGAGGATCTTGAGCAGCGCCTGCTGGACGCCTTCGCCCGACACGTCGCGGGTGATCGACGGGTTCTCGTCCTTGCGGCAGATCTTGTCGACCTCGTCGATGTAGATGATGCCCTGCTGGCACTTCTCGATGTCGCCGCCGGCCGCCTGCAGCAGCTTCAGGATGATGTTCTCGACGTCCTCGCCGACGTAGCCCGCCTCGGTGAGCGTCGTCGCGTCGACGATCGTGAAGGGGACCGACAGCAGCTTGGCGAGCGTCTGCGCGAGCAGCGTCTTGCCCGTGCCGGTCGGACCGATGAGCAGGATATTCGACTTGGTCAGCTCGATGTCGTTGCGGCTGCGCGGCTGCTTCTGGATTTCGATGCGCTTGTAATGGTTGTAGACCGCGACGGCGAGCTTCTTCTTGGTCCGTTCCTGGCCGATCACGTACTCGTCGAGGAATTTCTTGATCTCCTGCGGCGTCGGCAGCGACGACCGCGTGCCGCGGTTCTCGAACCGGTTGTCGTCGGCGATGATGTCGTTGCAGACCTCGACGCACTCGTCGCAGATGAAGACGGTCGGCCCGGCTATGAGCTTCCGGACGTCGTTCTGGTCCTTGTTGCAGAAGGAGCACCGCAGGACTTCCGCGTCGCCGTTTTTCTTGACCATTGTGCGTCCTGATGTAGTGCGGACCCTCAGGTCCGCCGCCGGCAGGCCCATAAGCCTGCCCTACACATGGTTACCTACTACGAGCTAGGCCCTCTTCCGGATGACATCATCAATAATACCGTATTCCTTCCCCTGGTCGGCCGACATGATGTAGTCGCGTTCTGTATCATCCTGGATACGTTTGACGGACTGTCCGGTATGAAACACGAGGATTTCGTTGATGCGCTCGCGCATGCGCAGGATCTCACGAGCCGCAATATCGATATCGGTCGCTTGACCGCCCAGTCCAGACATGAGCGGCTGGTGGATGACAATCCGCGAATTCGGGAGCGAAAACCGCTTCCCTTTGGCGCCGGCCGCCAGCAGGACCGCCGCCATTGAGGCCGCCTGTCCGATGCAATTGGTCTGTACGTCCGGCTTGATGAACTGCATCGTGTCGTAGATGGCCATCCCGGCCGTAATCGACCCGCCCGGGCTGTTGATGTACAGGTGGATGTCCTTGTCGGGGTCCTCGGCTTCCAGGAAGAGCATCTGCGCGATGACGAGGTTGGCAATCTGATCGTCGATCGGCGTCCCGATGAAGATGATGCTGTCTTTCAGGAGCCGCGAAAAGATGTCGTAGGCGCGCTCGCCGCGGTTGGTCTGCTCGACCACCATCGGCACGAGTTGCATACGCGGTTCTGACGACTGGTCACGCATACTGTGAACGCTGATTGGTCGGGGAAAATTGGCGTGCGGGGAAGTCTTACGAGTCTGCAGCAATTGTAGCACGCGCCATGAGGAAGTCAACCGCCTTCTCCCGGCGCAGGCCCGCCCGCACGCGTGAGAGTCCCCGTTTCTTTTCGAGCTCGGCACGCACCGCCGCGGGCGTGCGACCCGTCATTTCGGCATGGCGCGCGACCTCGCGCTCGACCTCATCGTCGGTGGCGTCGAGCTGTTCGCGACGCACCACTTCGTCGATGACGAGCGCCGCTGCCACCGCCTCTCGGGCGGCGACCCGCTGGCTTTCCCGGAACGCGCGCCAGTCGAGGCCGGCCTCGCGCGGATTGATGTTCTGCTCGACGAGCCGCTGCGCGAACTCTTCGATGCGCCGATCCAGCTCGCGTTCGACGAGCGAGCCGGGGACCTCGAACGGCACCTGGGCCGCGAGCTGCTTCATGAGCTCGGCGCGGATTTCACGATCCGCGGCGTGCCGCGCCTCGTGCTCGAGATCCGCGCGGACGCGCGCGCGCAGCGCGTCCAGGTTCTCGAACTCCCCCAGGTCCTTCGCGAACTCATCGTCGAGCTCAGGGAGCGTGCGGCGTTTGATGTCTTTCATCGTCACCGTGTACGAAACGTCGGTGCCGGCAAGCTCGGTGATCGCGTAATCAGCCGGGTAGTGAATGGAGAACGTCTTCGTCGCGCCGGCCTCCAGGCCCAGCAGGTGCTCGTCGAAGCCGGGCGGATTGGCTTTCGCACCGAGCTCGAGGTTCACATCCTTATGAATGTCGGTCGCACCGGACGCATCCTTCCGCTCGAGGTCAGCCGTGACGGTGTCGCCCCCGTCCACGCCGCGTCCTTCGACCGGCTCGAAGCGCGCCGCGCGGTCGCGCAGCCGCTGCAGCGCCTGGTCGACCACCGGCTCTTCGACGCGGCTCGACGGCCGTCGAAGCGAGAGCGTCGAGTAGTCGCCGGGCTCGAACGGGGGAACGGTATCGAACGACGCGGTGAAGGTGAGGGGCCGGCCTTCCTCGACCGTGACGTCGCGGATGTCCGGCACGTCGACCGCTTCCACGCCGCGCTCGCGCAACGCCTCGTCCACCGCGGGCGGAATCAGATCGTGCGCGACGTCGTGCAGGATCTGATCCTTGAAGCGCTGCTTGATGACGCGCGCCGGCGCCTTGCCGGGCCGGAACCCCGGAACGCGCGCCTTGCGCGAGTAGTCGCGCGCGTGCCGCTCGATTTCCGCGTCGACCACGTCGCTCGGGATTTCGACGGTGACGTTCTTGCGTGTCTGGTTGACATCGACGAAGTCAGTCTTCATTTCAAGTGAGGAAGTGAGGA
>JAHFUI010000058.1:0-7449 GCA_023265175.1 Acidobacteriota bacterium | reverse complement strand
AAGTGAGGATGTGAGAAAGTGAGCAAGTGAGAAAGTAACGATCCGCCTTCGCCTGCGTGCTCGCTGGCTTGCCAGTCGAAGCTCGCACGTGGGCCAGGCGAGCGAAGGCTGGTGCTTGCACTCCGAAGCTCGAGTGCAAATGCAGGTGTGCGAAGGCGTGCGAAAGGGGGGAGTTGAACCCCCAAAGCCTTTCGGCTACCGGATCCTAAGTCCGGCGCGTCTGCCAGTTCCGCCACTTTCGCGTCTGATCGCATTTCAGCGATTCAGCCTAGCACGCCAGACCGTGCCGTGCCAGCCGACGCTCGCGAGCCGCCGGCGGTGCGAGCGAAGGCCCGTTGCCGCGCGCGAGGAGTCCCTCGCGTTCAGTCGATGGTCGTTCAATCTTCGTGCTCCGTGTGGATGTTCGTGATCAGATATTCCTCCACCGATCCTCGTCGGCCCGCGTGGCTGTTGATCGCGCGCCGCGCGGGCACGCGCAGCGTTCTCAGGCCTGCCGCGCGCGTCTGGGCGTTTCCTTCGTAGAGCGTGGCGATCTCGAGGGCCGTCGAATTGCTCAACAGCACGTGGCAGCCGCGGCGCGCCAGCCCGACGACCATGGCCTGCAGCCGCTGCTGGTCCGCGGCGCCGAACCGGCCCGAGGTGTACGAGGTGAAGTTGGCCGTCCGGCTGACCGGCGCGTACGGTGGATCGATGTACAGAAAATCGCCGGCCTTCGCGATCGCGTCAGCGGTCTCGAACGATCCGACCTGAAGCCGGACGCGCGGAATCGACAGCGCCTCCGCGACGCGCAACAGGCGGTTGCGGTCGGCAATCCGCGGCCGCTCGTAGCGTCCCGCCGGCACGTTGAAGGCTCCGCTCGCGTTGAGGCGGAACAGACCGTTGAACCCGGTGCGATTCAAATAGATGAACATCGCGGCCAGCTCGGGTGTGTACGCGATGCAGCCATCCGATGCTCGGAGCCGATCGCGCAGCGGATTGAAGCGCCGATCGCGGACCTCATAGTAATGTCCGCGTCCCGTTCGCGCGTGCGCCGCCGCGAGATCGTCGAGCGCGCGCGCCACCTCGTCGACCTCGTCGCGCACCGCCTGATAGCAGGCGATGAGATCGGCGTTCGAATCGATCAGGATCGCGTCCCGATCGCGCAAGCGGCCGGAGGAGAGGAGATCGAAAAACACGGCGCCGCTGCCGACGAACGGCTCGATGTAGCGCTCGAATGCCGGCGGATAGAAACGCCGCAATGCCGGCAGGAGCTGGCGCTTGCCGCCGGCCCACTTCAGCAACGGTCGAATCGGGGAATCGGGCATGATGCAGCCCACGCTTGCCACGCCACGGCCTCCGGGGCATCGGGTCCGGGACGGACCACGGAGGCGTTGTTCAACACGGCCGAAATCGATCCCGGATTGCCCGCGTGGATCCCTTCGAGGGCGCGCACCGCGAGCCGCCGCGTCCTCCCGGCGCCGATCACATCGTCGACGCCGCCGACCGACGATGAGAGAATGGCCGCGTCGAGAGTATTATCGGCCGAAGTGTCCGGTACTCCGAGACGCATCATTAGAGGACCGAGGACTCCGCCGTTCCGGAGATTCTCGGAAGAAAGGCGTGGCAGATGGGGGAGCATGTCTCATTCAAGGCAAACGGCCACACGACACCGGCGTATCTGGCGCGACCCCAGAAGCCGGGTCCGGGCATCGTCGTGATTCAGGAGTGGTGGGGCCTCGTGCCGCATATCGAGCGTATCGCCGATCGGTTCGCGCAGGCGGGGTTCGTGGCGCTGGCGCCGGACCTGTATCACGGCGAAAAAGCGGCCTCGCCCGATCAGGCCGGCAAATTGATGATGGCCTTGCGGATCGATGAAGCCGCGAAGGATTTGGCGGGCGCCATCGATCACCTCGCTCAGCAGGCCGAGGTTACGAACAAGAAAGTCGGGACGATCGGCTTCTGCATGGGTGGAGCATTGTCGCTGTTTGCGGCGTGCAGGAACCCTGAGGTTGGCGCATGCGCCGTGTTTTACGGCGGTCATCCCAACGTGAAGCCGGATCTCGCGCTGCTGCAGGCGCCGGTGCTCGGCATCTACGCGGGCAAGGACGGATTCGTCACGCCGGAGAGCGTGAAGGAGCTGGACCGGCAGCTCACCGCGTTCGGCAAGCGACACGAGTTCCACACGTATCCCGAAGCGGACCACGCCTTCTTCAACGACGAGCGGCCGGAAGTCTACGACGGGGGCGCCGCGGCGGATGCGTGGTCGAAGACGCTCGCCTTCTTCCGCCGCGAGCTGCAGGCCTGATGTGGAGGCCGCCTTCGCGCGGCTTCGGGCGAGCGGCGCTGATTGTGGCCGCGGCCGCGGCCGCAGTCGTGCCGCTGCCGGCTCCGCTCATCGAGCACGCGTACTCGACGGTCTTGTTTCCGAGGCTCCAGCGACTCGTCACCTCCGCATCCAATCTTGCGCCGTTCGCGCTCGTTGATGCGCTGATCGTCGTGACGCTGGCGGCGTGGATCATCGCTATCGGCATCGACATCGCGCGAACCCATCGAGGCTGGCGCCACGTCGTGGCGCGCCTCATGCTGCGCACGATCGTCTGGACGGCCGCCTTCTACCTGGCATTCCTGGTCCTCTGGGGTTTCAACTACAGGCGTGTGCGGCTCGCCGACAAACTGCAATTCGATCCGCGCGCGATTTCGCCCGATGCCCTCATCGCCGTGGGAAGCGTGACCGTCGCCGAACTGAACGCGCTCCACGAGCGAGCGCACGAGACGGGCTGGCCGGAGCGCGGCACGATCGATTCTTCCCTGGCTGCGGGCTTCGATCGCGTCCAGCGTGAGCTCGGCGTCCGGATGAGTGCCGTCGCCGCGCGCCCGAAGCTGACGCTGCTCGACCCGTACTTCCGTCGGGCGGGCGTGGCCGGCATGACCGACCCGTACTTTCTCGAAACGCTTGCCGAGAGCGATCTCCTGCCGTTCGAGCGGCCGTTCGTGGTCGCGCACGAGTGGGCGCATCTGGCCGGGTTCGCGGACGAATCCGAGGCGAATTTCGTCGGCTGGCTCACGTGCCTGCGGGGGTCGATCCCCGATCGGTACAGCGGCTGGCTCTTCTTGTATGAGGAGATCTCCCGCGCCGTGGCGAGGAGCGGTCGCGCCGGGCTGGCCGGGAAGCTCGGGCCCGGACCGCGGGCGGATCTGCGCGCCATCGCGGACCGATTGCGGCGGGACGTGAATCCGACCGTGTCGGTGGCCGGCTGGGGCGTCTACGACAAGTATCTCAAGGCCAATCGCGTCCAAGCCGGCGCGGCGAGTTACGCAGAAGTCGTCCGCCTGATCCTCGGCGCTCGCTTCGGTCCCGATTGGACGCCGCAGTTGCGATGACCGGACGCGGCGGACCCGGACGCTACGACAGCGGCGTGATCGCGCGCAGGTCGACCGTGCGCGGGTCGCCCTGGTAGAACACGCGATCGAGAAACAGTCCCGACGGCGGCGCGGTGAGCCGCGCGGGCGCCTCGGACGATTCGCGCAGGTACGCGGCGGCGGCGGCTGGATCGAGCGCCCCTCGTCCCGTTTCCACGAGGACTCCCACGATGCGTCGCACCATCTTCCACAGGAAGTGCGACCCCTCGATCCCGACGAGCACCAGGTCGCCCGTTTCGACGATGTCCAGGCGATCGATCAGCACGAGCGTGGAGCGCCGCTCCACTTCGTCATCGTCGCCGGCGGCGAACGACCGAAAATCGCGCATCCCGACGAAGACACGGGCGGCCTCACGCATCCGTCGAAGATCGAGCGGATCCTTCACCCACCACACATACGCCTTCGCGAACGCCGTGCGGCGGACGGCGATCTGATACACGTACCGGCGCGCGACCGCATCGTGTCGCGCGTGGAACCGGTGCGGCACCCCTTCGGCGCGAAGGATGTTGATGTCGGCCGGCAGCTCGTCGTTCAGCCGGCGGCGTAACGACTCCGGTGGCAGCGAGGTGACGACATCGAAGTGCGCGACCTGGCCGGCGGCGTGGACGCCGGCGTCCGTGCGTCCCGAGCCGTAGAGCTCGAAGTCCTTGCGGCCGGTGACCGTTCGGGCGGCGCGATCGATCTCCCCCTGCACCGTGCGCGCATTCTTTTGGATCTGCCAGCCGCTGTACCGCGTGCCGGCGTATTCGATGGTGAGCTTGAAGCGAGGCACGATTCCGTTATTATTGCCGGATGGCTCCCACGCAGACATCATCTCCCACGCTCCGGCTCCGCCGCAGCGCGGAACGCGGCTTCGAAGACTTCGGCTGGACCGACAACTGGATGACGTTCTCGTTCAGCGACTACCACGATCCCGAGTGGATGAACTTCGGACCGCTGCGCGTCATCGTCGAGAACCACATTCAGCCGCGCAACGGGTTTCAGGCGCATCCGCATCGTGACGCGGAAATCGTCACCTACGTCTCGGCGGGAACGTTGACCCACGAAGACAGCTTCGGCCACAAGGCGGGCGTCACCGCCGGGGGGATGCAGGCCATCAGCGCGGGGCGGGGCATGGTGCATTCGGAGCTGAACGTTCACGACCAGGTCGAGCACAACCTGCAGATCTGGCTCGTGCCCGAGCGGCGCGGCACCACGTTCGCCTATCACCAGCTCTCATTCACACCTGAGGAGCGGCAGGGGCGGTTCCGGTTGTACGTCTCTCCAGATGGACGCGACGGCAGCATGCCGATCAACACGGACGCGCGCATCGCCGCGGGACTGTTTCGTCCGGGCGACCGCGTCGGGCACGATCTCGAACCGGGCCGCGGCGCATGGGTGCAGGTCGTCCACGGGCGGCTGAATGTCGCCGGTGTCTCGCTCGAGGAAGGCGACGGCGTCGGCATCACGAACGCGACGCGGCTGGAGCTCGCCTTCAGCGCGGCCAGCGAAGTGGTGCTCTTCGACCTGCGCATGGACGCGCCGAGGATTTGGTAAAGTGCAGGCCGCGACGATCGGCGCCGCAATTCGGCGATGATCGTCCTGTTCGACATCGACGACACGCTGCTCGACCATGAGGGCGCGAACCGAGCCGCGGCGAACGCCCTCCATCGCGCCGTGCGTCCGGTGATGCCACTTGATGAATTCGTGTCGGCGTGGTCGGCGGCGCTCGACCGGCACTTCGCGCGATATCTGGCGGGCGAGGTCAGCCTCCAGGAGCAGCGTCGAGCCCGAGTCCGGGAGGTGATGGACCAGGCGCTCCCGGATCAGGAAGCCGATCGCGTGTATGCCAGCTTCCTGTCGGCGTATGAGGCCGGGTGGTCGCTGTTTCCTGACGTGCTCCCCTGCCTCGACGCGCTCTCGAGCCAGCGGCTCGGCATTATCTCGAACGGACAGGGCGCCCAGCAGCGCAAGAAGCTCGCGCAGACGGGCATCGCCGGCCGGTTCGAGTGCATCGTCATCTCCGAGGAGTGCGGCTCGGCCAAACCGTCCGAGGAGATCTTCCTGCAGGCGTGCCGGCTGATCGGCGTGTCACCGCGCGACGCTGTCTACGTCGGGGACCGCTACGACGTCGATGCCGCAGGCGCCCGACAGGCTGGTCTGGCGGGCATCTGGCTCGACAGACGCCGAACGCGCACGGAAGGCCACCAGCCTCCCATCGTCAGCACGCTGGATGAAATCGCTGCGTTGATCGGCTTGTAACGGAGGAATGGGCGTAATGCTGAACTATCTGGGGCTTCCGGCGGCGGCTTCGTCGCACGCCGGCGACATCGATCGGATCATTGCGCTGGTGCACTGGCTGATGCTCGTGCTGTTCGTCGGCTGGGGCGCGTTCTTCGTGTTCGTGCTCGTCCGATTCCGGCGCGGCGCCAATCCGAAGGCGAGCTATGCGGGCGCGAAAGGGAAGTTCGCCAAGTCGGCCGAGGTCGCGGTCGTGATCGTGGAAGGCGCGCTGCTCTTGTTCTACGCCATTCCGGCGTGGGCGACGCGCGTGCGGCAGTTCCCGGCCGAAACCGAATCGACAGTCGTGCGCGTGGTCGGCGAACAGTTCCGCTGGAACGTGCACTATGCCGGACCGGACGGCAAGTTCGGCCGCACGGACGCGAAGTTCGCGTCCACCGACAATCGACTCGGCCTCGATCGGACGGATCCAAACGCCAAGGACGACATCAGCGCGAACAATCGGTTGCATGTGCCGGTCGATCGTCCGGTGCTCGTGCTCCTCTCGAGCAAGGACGTGATCCACAGCTTCGGTCTCTACGAGATGCGCGTGAAACAGGACGCGATCCCGGGCATGCAGATTCCCGTCTGGTTCATCCCGACGGTGACAACCGCGCAAATGCGGCAGCAGCTGGGCAAGCCGGATTTCGACTACGAGATCACCTGCTCGCAGCTGTGCGGGTTTGGCCACTACTTTATGCGTGGCCTCCTGACCGTCGACAGCGCCGCGGATTTCGACAAGTGGGTCGCCGATCAGGAAAAGGATCTCAAGAGCGGTAACTAGCGTCAGTCCATCCCGTTCCCCCTCGACCCAGCCGTGATCCGCCGCATCAAGACGATCGACGCGCATGCGGGTGGTGGGCCGCTTCGCCTGATCATCGTGGGATTCCGGCGCCCCATGGGCGCACGATGCTCGACAAATGCGAGCGGGCAGCCACGAAGCAGGATCTCCTTCGCCGTGTGTTGATACTCGAGCCGGGGGTCTGATAACGCGGCTTCTGCTGGTCCGCGGCGGGAACCGCGCGGCCGTCGATCGGTTCGATGACGCGCCAACCATCTGCAACCCCCGCGCAACCGGAAGCGGTCGCCGCGGCGGGTGGTCAGACTGTAAGTGCTTTAGAGAGAGTGGTGAGCCGGGTGGGAATCGAACCCACAACCCGCAGATTAAGAGTCTGCTGCTCTGCCAATTGAGCTACCGGCCCGGACGGCGACTGCCTGGCACTGCGGCGCGACGATCGCGGACGCAAACCGTGATCTTAGCATGGCCGTCCTTGCCACAAATCGATCCGTCGGCTAGACTCGGCAACGATCTCCCGAGGCCGGCTCGAGCCGGACACGACGTACCACGCACGTTCTCGAATTTGCGCCCGTAGCTCAGATGGATAGAGCGACAGGCTTCGAACCTGTAGGCCGGGGGTTCGATCCCCTCCGGGCGCACCAACCTTCCGTCGCCGTCAGATCTCAACGCGAGCTGCGCGTGGCTGGTCATGCGCCCTCGCTCACGCGTGCCAACCTGATCTGAGCCGCGGTCGGCAAGCCCGCGAAGGTTCGTCCGCCGTAGCTTCAGCAAAGGCGGACCTCAAGTCCGCGGGCATCGGCCTCCACGAACACCACCTGATGTCCGGCAGTCACGAGCAGGCCCGCCGTTCGCTGCGCGGCGGTCGGCCACCATCGACGCCAGTGGCCGCTGACCACGACGATGGAACGACCGTGCAGCATCGTTCGAAAGACGTCCTCAGATCTCCGGCACAGGCACAGACGAACCGTCGCCTCGACCTGTACTTCCGAGGC
>JAHFUI010000057.1 GCA_023265175.1 Acidobacteriota bacterium | reverse complement strand
AGCGATGCAATGCCAGCGCATTGTGAGCGAGAAGCAACGACGCAGCCGCCCAAAGATGGGGTCTCCCCTGTGGGGGCGGGCGATTTTCGGCTGCGACTTCATCGCTCGTCCTCGACGTAGCGCTGCGGCTACGCCGTCGTCCTCGCTCTTCGTCTCGCTCGAAAATCGCCTCGGCCAGATGGTCACCTTATTCCTTGCCGGGCCCTAATTATCACAGCCGTTGTCACTCGGGATCGACGCGATGAAACGGCGTACTTACTCGAAGCGGAGCGCTTCGATCGGATCGAGCGCCGCGGCTTTTCGCGCGGGATAAAAGCCGAAGAAGACGCCGGTCGCCGCCGCGAATCCGAAGGCGATTGCAACCGAGTTCGCCGTGACGGCGGTCGGCCAGCCCTGCCACAGCGTCACCCCCTGGGCGAACCCGAATCCCAGCGCGATGCCGATGCCGCCGCCGAACAGGCTGAGCACCACTGCTTCGACGAGAAACTGCAGCAGCACGTCGCGGCCTTTCGCGCCGATGGCCATGCGGAGCCCGATCTCGCGGGTGCGCTCGGTCACGGAGACCAGCATGATGTTCATGATGCCAATCCCGCCGACGAGCAGCGAGACGCCGGCGATGCTCGCGAGCAGCGCCGTCATGGTCTGCGTCGCTTCTTTCCTGACGCTGGCCATCTCCTCGATCGTCCGGACCATGAAATCGTCGGGGTCACCGGGCTGGATCTTGTGGCGCACGCGCAACAGCGAGGCGATCCGATCGGCGACCACCGTCACTTCGCCCGCCGACGCGGCCGAGACCGTGATCCGCTGAACGAAGGTGATGTTGCGCATCTTCTTCATCACCGTGGTGTACGGGGTAAACGCCCGGTCGTCCCGATCCTCCCCGACGCTCGACTGTCCCTTGCTCGTCATGACGCCGATGATCGTGAACGGCAGATGCTGGATGCGAATCGTCTGCCCGACCGGATCGACCTCAGGTCCGAAGAGCTGGTCGCGCACGATCGATCCCAGCACGACGACCTTGGCCGCCGTGGTGACGTCCTGGGCGGTGAAGAAAGAGCCCTGCTCGACCTGCCAGGCGTTGATGAGCGGGTAGTCGATGTCGGTGCCTTCCATCTGCGTGTTCCAGTTCAGGTTGCCGGCAACCATTTGCCCGCGCGTCTGCTGCGAGGCCGCGGTATAGAGCACGCCCGGGACTTGAGAAATCGCCGTGGCGTCATCGGGCGTCAGCGTGCTCGCGTTGCCCTGTCCCTGCCGAACGCCGCCCTGCGAGAAGTTGCCGGCCTGGACCTGGATGGTATTGGTGCCCATCGTTTGAATCTGCGCGTCGATCGACGACTGCGCTCCAGTGCCGAGCGCGACCATCGTGATGACCGCGGCGACGCCGATGATCATGCCGAGCATGGTCAGGGCCGTGCGCATCTTGTTGCGGCCGAGCGCTTTCAGTGCGATCCGGAAGATCATGAAGACCGACATGTTGACTCCTCAAGTCGTCAGTCGCCGGTCGTCGGTCGCCAGTCAAAATCGACTTGGCACACCGGCTGACTGCCGACTGAAGACCGGCGACTGACGACTATCCTACCGCGGCTTCCACGGGTAGCGCCGCGAGCTCTTCCTCCGCGTGCCGCCGCTGACTGACCGCGCGATCCGCGACCACATGGCCATCACGGAATTGCACGATCCGCGTCCCGTACTCCGCGATGTCGTGCTCGTGCGTGATCAGCAGGACGGTAATGCCGCGCTCCGTGTTGAGTTTCTGAAAGATATCCATTACCTCGATGCTGGTTCGGGTGTCGAGGTTCCCGGTCGGCTCGTCGGCCAGCAGAATCGAAGGGTTGTTGATGAGCGAGCGCGCGATCGCGACGCGTTGCTGCTGACCACCCGACAGCTGATTGGGATGGTGATCGGACCGGTTCTCGAGGCCCACGGCCTTCAGCACGTCCATGGCCCTCTGGTGCCGCTGAGCGGTCTTCAGCCCGCCCCCGTAGAGCAGCGGCAACTCGACGTTATCGAGTGCTGATGTGCGCGAGAGCAGATTGAATCCCTGGAATACGAAGCCGATCTTCTTGTTCCGCACCGTGGCCAACTGATCCTTCGACATGCGCGACACGTCCTGGCCATCCAGAAAGTACTGGCCTGATGTCGGCTTGTCCAGGCAGCCCGCGATGTGCATGAACGTCGATTTTCCCGATCCCGACGGCCCCGTGACCGCGAGGAATTCTCCCTGTTGCACGTCGAGGTTCACCCCGCGCAGCGCTTTGACCTCGACCTCGCCGACGACGTAGGTCTTGACGAGGTTCTTCACCGAGATGACGAGCGGCGTTGACATCGGCTTACCGACCGCCTCGATTGCCGCCGCCAAACCCCTGATTGCCGCGGCCCTGATTGGGGAGCAGCGGGTTGCCGGCCCCGCCGGCCTGCGGCGTCTGGCGAACGTTACCCACAATGACGCCAGTCACCACTTCCTGACCGGGTTGCAGCTCACCGCTGACCAGCTCCGTCTGCGTGCCATCGCTGATGCCGAGGCGAAGGTTGACGCGCTTGAGCTCCTTCTTCTCGTTCTCGCTCAGGGAGAGCCAGACCGTGCCCGACGTCTCGACCGTCGGCAGAGGCGCGAAGAGCGCGTCAATGGTTTCTGCCGTGGCCGGCGCGGCCTTCGCCGCGGAGCCCGGTGCTTTCGGCGCCTTGGTGGCCGCCGCCTCGAACGCGCTGACATCGGCGCCGCGCTCTTTCAGCCGCGCGATGAACTGCTTCTGCTCGTCGGGCGGCATGCTCTTGAAGCGCTCGAGGCGCGCCGCTGGATCTCCGCCGCGTCCGCCGCCTTGGTTGCCATCGCGGCCGCCGCCGAAGGGGCGGTCAGCGTTCTGATCCCCGCCGCGTCCGCGGCCAAAGTCGCCGCGGCCTCCGAAGCCGCCCGCGCGATCGCCGCCGAATCCACCGCTGCGATCGCCGCCCGATCCGTTGCCGCCAGACCGGCGCCCTCCACCGCGATCACCGGTCCCGTCTGCAGAGACGCCCGTCTGCGCGGATGCCGCTGGTGCGCCGGCTGCCGGCTGGCCGGCTGCCTGTGATCCGCGCGCTGTCGGCGGTCGACCGGTTGCGCCCGTCGGTCGACCGGAGGCAGAAGCGGCTGGCTGGCCCACGGCCGCAATGTCAGCCTGCCCGCCTTGTGCATCGCGTCCCCGTCCGCCACGGCCGCCCTGACCGCGGCCGCCGCCGGCGAACTGCGCCGCTTCAGATGGTGGTTGCTGGCCGAGCGCCGTGAAGATGTCGGTCGTCGGGCGGAACCTGAGCGCCGCGTTCGGGACGCGGACCACATCGCTCCGCCGCGCGATCTGTACGCGCAGGTTTGCCGTCATGCCGGGCTTCAGCTTGAGCTCCGAGTTCGGCACGCCGATGATGGTCTCGTAGGTCGTCACGTTCTGGACGACTTTCGGCTGCAGCCGGACCTGCTGGACCGTTCCCTCGAACTGCGTGCCGGGATACGCGTCGACGCGGAAGGTGACTGTCTGACCGGGCCGAATGCGCCCGACGTCGGACTCATCGACGCTCGCGTTCACCTGCATCTTCGTCAGGTCGGCGGCAATGATGAACAGCGTTGGCGCCGACATGCTGGCCGCGACGGTCTGTCCGACGTCGACGCTGCGCTGAATCACGATGCCGTCGATCGGCGCCGTGATCACCGTGTGGTCGAGGTTGACCTGGGCTTGACTGACCGACGCTTCGGACTGCTTGACCGATGCCGATACCTGGGTGATGGTGGCCTGCTGCGACTGCACGCCGGCCTGCGCGGTGTCGACGGCGACTTTGGCCGCGTCGAGCTCGCTCAGCGGGAGCAGGTTTCTCGTCGCGAGCTCCTTCGCCCGCGTGTACTTCGTCTGCGCGTCGGTGAGCTGCACCTTGGTCCGCTCGAGGTCGCTCTGGGCCTTGCTCAGATTGGCCTGTGTCTGGGTCAAGTTCGCGCGTGCCTGCAGCAGCTGCGCATCGAGCAGCAGCGGATCGAGGCGCGCGATTACCTGGCCTTTCTTGACGATCGCGTTGAAGTCGGCGTTGAGCTGCGAAATGTTGCCCGACACCTGGCTGCCCACCTGGACGGTCGTTACCGCCTGCAGGGTCCCGGTGGACGCGACGGTGTCGACGATGTCGCCGCGGGTGATCTTCGACGTGTTCACTGTGATTTCGTTGCCGCCACGGCGCATGTAGTACGCGCCGGCCCCGGCGCCGACGCCCGCGATGATGAGCAGGACGATGATTGCGCGTTTCATGATGCTCCGTCTTTTCAGATCGTTCGTCGAACGAATCGGTTACCGGCCCAGGATCGTGATGTTGAGGTTCTGCAGCGTCGTCTGCTGCACGCGTTCGAATTCGACGAGCGCCTTGCGGTAGTTGAGGATGGCACGGAGCTCGCTGTTCTGCGCGTCCGCCAGATCGCGTTGGGCCTGCACGACGAAGTAGTTCGTCGACATGCCGACCTCGAACTTGCTCTGCTCGGCCTCGAGCTTGCGCTGCGACAGCTCGTGGGCTGCCTGCGCCGCTTGCACCGCTTCGGCGGTGTTCTGTGCCTGGATGGCGGCGCTGGTGACGTCGTTGGCCACCTGCAACTCGACCTGTTTCAATTGCGCTTGCACCTGATTCAACTGCACGCGCGCGCGCGCCACGGACGCTTCCTGCGAGCTCAGGCCCAGCGGGTAGCTGAAGTTCATCGACACCGTCCATCGGGGATAGCTGCTGCGGAACAGCGACGACAGCGCATCCACGTAGCCGCCCGGGATGCTGCCAATCACCTCACGGTTGACCCCGGTGCCCGCCGTAAGGAGCTGGGTCCCGCCGAGACCGGTCAACCCGTAGAAGGCGACGAGATCGGCCTGCGGTTTCATCTGGTCCTGCAGATACTTCAGCGTGACGTCGTTGGCTGCCGTGTTCATCTTTGCGATCTCGACGTCGGTGCGCTCGCTGAGCGCACGGCGCACGGCGGTGGCGACATCGATCGCCTCGGGCCGGAATTCCGGGCGGTCGGTCGGATCGATCGCGGCGCTCCAGTTCGGGTCGTCCGTGCCGCTGACGATGAACCGCTTCAGCGCGAGCTCGGTCGTGCGTCTGGTCGATTGCGCGGTCACCAGCGCTTGCTTGCGAGTGGCCGCTTCTGACTGCGCCTGCACGACATCGATCGGCGCCATCGTGCCGACCTGCACGCGGGTCTGGTTGTCCTGCACGAGCTTGCTCGCGAGGTCCAGCGACTTCTGCGCGACCTCGACGGCCTGCGTCGCGAACACATAATCCCAGTACGCGTTGCGGACGTTGGTCAGCGTGTTGGTGATCGAGGCCTTGAGCTGCACGTCGGAGATGTCCCGGTTGATTCTGGTGACGGCGAGCTGCTGGCGCGTCGAGTCGATCCTCAAGTTGCGTAGGAGCGGCTGCGTGTATTGTCCCGACCAGTTCGCGTTGTAGGTCGGGTTGAAGAGCGAGTTGGCGCTGGTTGTCGTTTGCCGGTTGTTGTTGAGCTGGACGGCGAGCGAGCCGCCTCCCCAGGGAATGCTCTGCGTGATGCCGCCGTTGTACACGGTCTGCCCTGTGACGACAGCCTGACCGGCCGAGGTGCCGCCGGCGATCGTCGAGGTCGATGCGTTCGTCGTCGACTGCGTTTGCAGCGTCGACGTGAGGTTCGGGTGATACACCGAGCGCAGGCTTGCCAGCGCGATGTCGTTGATCCGCGGATTCAAACGCTGAACGGCGATGTCGAGGTTCTTGTCCAGCGTCAGCTTGACGACGTCGTCGAGCGACAGGCGGACCATCGGGCGCGTGTCGCCGGTGGCGGCAAGCGTCGTCTGGGTCGTCTGGCTCTGAGTGGGCGCCTGCTTGGTGGCCACGCGTTCGGCCGACAGCCGGATGAGCTCCTGAATGCGTGCTTCGGAGGTTTGCTGCGCGGATAGCGGAGCTGTCACGGCCGCTAGCGAGAGCGTCGTCGTCAGAATCCAGAGCGATCGGGTGCGTGTCATGAGATTCATCCTCTTCAACCAAGACTGTCACCGACTATCTGAGCGCCTTCTGCCGCCTCGTCCGTCTCTTCCGTCTCGACCCGCGGGAGGGCGCGGCGGCCGCGGGTTATCGCGTTGCCACTGTTCGAACACCGCCTTGAACTTGACGTTCTGCTTGGCCGTCAAGACCTGCCGCATGTGCAGGAGCATGATCTGGCGCATCTTGTTCAAGCTGGCGCGGAGCGCCTCGACCTTGTCGATCTGCCGCGTCACGACCGCCTCGTCGGCGTTGATTTCAATCAGCCGCGACAATTCGGTCTCCTGCCGGTCCAGTTCCTCGCGTCCGGTTCGCAATTGCGGAAAGGTCGCGAGGAAGAGATTGTCGATGCGAGTCGACTGCCCCGCGGACAGTCCCAGCTCCTTGACGACCTTGTCGTCCTTCCACCACGGGAAGCCGGACTGCGCGACCGCCGAGGTCGCAAACCCCATCAACAACAGGGTGACGATCGTCCGGCCGAAAACACGCGGCCTCATGCGTAAACCTCTAGAAAAAGCCCAAAAACAAGCGGGTCATTCAGGAATACGACGAGGAAGGCCAATCTGTTTAGGACGCGAACTTGGTCAACCTGGCAATCACGGCTCCGACGAGGTTGTCCGGTGTCGAGGCGCCGGAGGTCAGCCCGATCGCCATCGAGCCGGCCGCCGGCAGCCAGTCGCGGGTCGTCACTTCGGCCGAACCCCCAACCGGCCGATGGCGGATCTCGTCAAGCGATGCGAGGCACTCGGGCTCGGCAATATGAAAGGTCAGCCGCGCCGCCGCGCAAAGGCGCGCGAGGTTGCACGTATTGCTGCTGTTGTAGCCGCCGATCACGATCATCAGGTCGATCGGCTTCTGTTCCAGCAAGGCGAGCACCGCGTCCTGTCGATCCTGCGTGGCGCTGCAGATCGTATCGAAGGCCTGGAAGTGGTCCTTCAACGCCGCGTCGCCGTACCGACCACGCATCGCCGCCTTCAACATCTCGCCGATCTCCAGCGACTCGGACATCAGCATCGTCGTCTGGTTCGCCAGTCCGATGCGCTGTAGATCACGATCCGGATCGAACCCCTCAGCCGCCGCCGTGGCAAATTGCGTCATGAATGCCGCGCGGGTGCCGCCGTGACGGACGTACTCGCAGAGCGTCTGCGCTTCAGTGCGATTCAGTACGACGACGTACCGGCCGCCATGCTCGACGGCCTGCGCGGCGGTCGCCTGGGTCTCTTCGTGCCACGCCTTGCCGTGAATGATGGAGGTGTAGCCACCTTCACAATAGCGGCGGACGTTCTTCCAGACGTTCAACACCGACCCGCAGGTGGTGTCGATGAGCGTGCAGCCGCGCCGCTCGAGCTGCCGCAGCATCGCGACCGTTACGCCAAAGGCCGGCAGAATGACGACGTCGTCGGGACCGAGCCGGTCGGCGGCGGTCGGATCGTCGGTCAGAAATTCGATGCCCATCGCTCGCAGCCCGGCGTTGACGTGCGGGTTGTGAATGATTTCGCCGGTGAGAAACACGGCGCGGTCGGGAAACCGCTGCCGCGTCTGATAGGCGTAATTGACGGCCCGATCGACCCCGTAGCAGAAACCGAACTCGCGCGCGAGATGCACGGTGAGCCGTCCGGCGCGATAGACAAAATCGTCGGACTTGATCCGTTCGACGATCGCGCTGTGATAGTTCTCGGCCAGCATACCGGCGACGGCGTCTCTCAGGTCGAGACCTCTTCGAAAGATCAGCGAGGGCATGGGAAACTTACAATTTACAATTTACAATTCGCATTTTGTAAACTGTAAATTGTGAATTGTCAGTTGTCACCGAAGGGTGATCTCGCGAACGTGCGGCGTCAGCGCGTCGAGCGCCAGCAGCTCGCGCGTGCGCGGGCGATCGCCGGCGAGCTCGATCTCGGTCAGGAACGCCTCGTCGTAGGTTTCCGAAGGGTCGGGTCGCGCGATCTCGACGGCGTCCGGCGCTTTGAGAAGCGCCTGCCGGGCGATTGACCTGCCCTGCGCCACACCGTGAGAGGCTCCCCGGTCGAGGAAAAGGCCGGCGCCCACGCCGATGAACAGGCCGGCAGCGGCCGCCGCCGCAACCCATCGGCGGGCATGACCGGACGCCGCGGAGCCGGCGTGATGACCCATGATGCTGCCGGGGAACGTAATGACGCGGGCCGGATGGCTCAGATGTTCGAGTCGGCGGCTGATTTGTTGCGCCTGCGCGCGCAGGCGATCGGCTGTAAAGACCGCGTCCGCCTCGGCCGTCGCCTGAAGGCTCAGCGCCTCCATGAACTGTGTGAGCTCCGCATAGCGCTTACCGCATGCGTCGCAGTCGGTGAGGTGTTCGACGATGGGTGGGTCGGGCGTCTCGCCGCTTCGGGCGGCAAGATAGCAGTCGAACAGGCGCTCGTCGTGGAGGTGATGCGCGCGGCTCATCACGGCTTTCCTCCCAGCAGGCCGCGGAGCTTGCGCGCGGCGCGAAATAGGTGGACTCGCACGGTCGATTCGTTCAATCCCGTCATGGCACTGATTTCTCGAGGCGAGTGATCGCCGTAGTGACACAACATGAAGACGCTCCGTTGACGGCCATCCAGGCGATCGATGGCGGCTGCAATGTGCTCGCGGCGCTCGCGCGCGAGCAGCCGCGCTTCGGGACTGCCGTCGGGCGGCCCGGCCGCTGACGCCCGCGCGTCGTCGGCCGCGCTGCTCTCACCGGCCGGGACCAGCCATCGCTCGCGTCGCACGCGCGCCTTCCGCCGATCGAGGCACCCATTGATGAGAATCCGTGTGAACCACACCTCGAACGGCCATGCCTCCCGATACGAGCTGATGTGCGCGAACACTTTGACGAAGGCGTCCTGAACGGCCTCGTCGGCATCGGACGTGTCGCGCAGGTATTGATACGCGATCCTCGACGCCCGTCGCTGATGGGCTTCGACGAGACCGCCAAACATCTCCCGCGCCCCCTCCATGTCCCCCTGGTCGACGCGCTGACGAATCTCGACCGCCAGTTTGGTGTCTTTCGAGATCGGCGCGCCGAGTGGGTGACGTCCACGGAGGGCCGTGGTCGCTGGCCGAGCGACGTCAACCGGGGCGAGACCGAGGGGGTGGCGGAAGTCACTACTCATCGGGGTATTACGAATGCGGTGGAGACGGTGTTTACAGTGTATCTCATTAGCCGGGCTTGTTGACTTGGAATGATCGAGACGGTACGATCTCCAGATACTGCGTATATTACTGCGCACGCTTGCCTTTGAAGCGTCCTTGCCCCTCGGGTCACCGCCGGACACGGACCTTCCTGGAGCCCTGCATGAGTACCGAAGTTGAACGAGGCCTCGGCCTCGAACGTGAAGGAATCGCCGCCGCGTCCGTGAAGTGGAACCTGTCGGCCGCCGTCTTGTACGAAGAGGCGGTTCGACGCAACGAGGGTTTGCTCGCGGCGCACGGCCCGCTCGCATGCCGCACCGGTCAGCACACCGGCCGCTCGCCGAACGATAAGTTCGTCGTGCGCGAACCGTCGAGCGAGTCGCATATCGCCTGGGGCACGATCAACCGCCCGATGGACGTGGCGCATTTCGACGCCTTGCATCGCGATCTCCTGAGCTCGCTCAATGGCAAAGAGCTCTACGTGCTGGATTGCTGGGCCGGCGCGGATTCAGATTATCGGCTGCCCATCCGCGTGATCAACGAGTACGCCTGGCACAACCTCTTCGCGCGCAACCTCTTCATCATCGATCCACCAGCCGCCGCCGCGCACGTCCCGCAGTTCACGGTGATCGACGCGCCGAATTTCCACGCCGACCCCACGCGCCACGGTACGAACGGCGACGTCGTCATCGCGCTCAACTTCGCGAAAAAGCTCGTCCTGATTGGAGGCACCAGCTACGCCGGCGAGATGAAGAAATCGATCTTCAGCGTGCTCAATTACCTCCTGCCGCGGCGCGGGGTGCTGTCGATGCACTGCTCGGCGAACATCGGGAGCGCCGGCGACGTGGCACTGTTCTTCGGATTGTCCGGCACCGGCAAGACGACGCTGTCGAGCGATCCGGAACGCATGCTGATTGGCGACGACGAGCACGGATGGAGCGATGGCGGCGTGTTCAACTTCGAGGGCGGCTGCTACGCGAAGACCATCAAACTGTCGGCGGAAGCGGAACCCCAGATCTATGCGACGACGCGCCGGTTCGGGACCGTCCTCGAGAACGTCGTCGTCGATCCGGAAACGCGGGCGCTCGATTTGGACGACGACCGGCATACCGAGAACACGCGGGCTGCCTATCCGATCGAGTTCATCGACAACGCCGTTCTGTCGGGGCAGGGAGGCCATCCGCAGAACGTGGTGATGCTCACGGCCGACGCATTCGGCGTGCTGCCGCCGATCTCGCGCCTGACGCCCGAGGGCGCGATGTATCACTTCCTGTCGGGGTACACGGCGAAAGTCGCCGGCACCGAAAAAGGGGTGACCGAGCCCAAGGCGACCTTCAGCACCTGCTTTGGCGCGCCGTTCCTGCCGCTCGCGCCCGGTTATTACGCGCGGATGCTGGGCGAGAAGATCGCGCGCCACCAGGCGCACGTGTGGCTCGTGAACACCGGATGGACCGGCGGTCCCTATGGGATCGGCAAACGGATGAAGATTGCCTACACGCGCGCCATGATCCGCGCGGCGCTGGCCGGCGCGCTCGACGCCGTCGCGTACGAAAGGGATCTGATCTTCAACCTCGATGTGCCGACCGCGTGCGCCGATGTGCCGGCCGACGTGCTGAGGCCGAGAACCACGTGGGTCAACCCGGCCGACTACGATAAGCAGGCCGCGAAGCTCGCGAAGATGTTCGCGGAGAACTTCAAGACATTCGAAGGCGATGTCAGCGCCGCGGTCAAAGCCGCCGGACCGAGGGTATGATGTTCGTGGAGGCTGGAGGCTGGGGTCTGGAGGCTGGAAGAACGCGTGCCTCTTCCCTCTAGCCTCCAGCCTCCAGCCTCCAGCCTCATGTCGTACGAGCCCGTCATCGGTCTTGAGATCCACGCGCACCTTCTGACCGCTTCGAAAATCTTCTGCGGCTGCAGCGCGGCCTTTGGCGGCGGGCCCAATACGCATGTCTGTGCCGTCTGTCTGGGGCTGCCCGGCGCGTTGCCGGTGCTGAACCGGGCCGCCGTCGACTTCGCCGTCCGCGCCGGCCTGGCGCTCGGCTGCACGATCCACGAGACGTCGATCTTCGCGCGCAAGAACTATTTCTATCCGGACCTGCCCAAGGGCTATCAAATCTCGCAGTACGAGCGGCCGTTGGCCACGAGCGGCGTCGTCGAGCTCTCGAGCGGCGCCGAGCGGCGGTGCGTGGGGATCACGCGCGTGCATCTCGAAGAAGACGCCGGCAAGTCGCTGCACGAGGGGTTTCCCGATTCGGACCGCAAGACGTATCTGGACTACAACCGCAGCGGCGTGGGGCTGATCGAAATCGTCACCGAGCCCGATCTTCGATCCGCCGCTGATGCCGCGGAGTTCTTCAGCCGCCTGCGCGCCATCCTCGTCTGGTTGGGGGTCAACGACGGCAACATGGAAGAGGGAAGCCTTCGCTGCGACGCGAACGTGTCGGTGCGGCCCGCCGGCGCCGACCTCCTCGGCACGAAAGCGGAAGTGAAGAACCTGAACTCGTTTCGGTTTCTGCAGCATGCGCTCGAATACGAAATCGACCGCCAGATCGACATCATTCGCGAGGGCGGCCGCGTCGTGCAGGAAACGCGGTTGTGGGACGCGAACACCGGCCGGACGGTCAGCATGCGCAGCAAGGAGCAGGCGCACGATTACCGGTATTTTCCCGAGCCCGATCTCCCGCCGCTCTTCGTCGATGCCGCGCGCGTCGCGGCAATCCGGAACGCTATGCCGGAGCTGCCCGATGCGCGGAGACGGCGGTTCGTCGACGAGTACGCGCTTCCAGACTACGACGCCGGCCAGCTGACCCAGTCGCGCGCGCTTGCCGACTATGTCGAAGCGACGATCCGCGCCGGCGCGCCGCCGAAGCTGGCCAGCAACTGGATCATGGGCGAGCTGGCGCGCAAGCTGAAGGAGATCGGCGTCGACATTGCGGCCGCTCCGCTGGAGCCGGATCGATTGGCGGGTCTGGTCGCGCTGATCGAACAAGGCGCAATCAGCGGATCCATGGCGAAGCACGTGTTCGAGAAGATGTTCGCGTCGGGATTGACAGCCCAAACGATCGTCAAGGCCGAGGGTCTCACCCAGATTGACGACGAGTCAGCCATCCTCGACTTGGTCGATGGCATCCTGACAAACAATGCCGACGCCGTCGCGCAGTATCGAGCGGGGAAGACGGCGACGTTCGGATTCCTCGTGGGTCAGGTGATGAAGGCCGCCGGAGGCAAGGCGAATCCGAAGCGGGTGAATGCACTGCTTCGCAGAGCGCTGGAGGCCAGGTAGGTGACCCACCCGACCTGCGGTATACTCGAAATCCTTCTGCAACAACCTCTTCGCGTTCGGCGGCCCGCGGGTGCACAGGCAGCGTGATCGAAGCCTATCAGCTCTCCAAGCTCTACAGCCGCGGCGTGTACGCGCTGCGCGATCTCTCGCTCACCATCGACAAAGGCGAGTTCATGTTCCTCACCGGGCCGAGCGGCGCCGGGAAGTCGACGCTATTGCGTCTTCTTCTGCGTGAAGACGTGCCGACCGGTGGCTACCTGAAAGTGGGGGGCCGCGATGTGACGGAGCTGCGTGGCGCGCAGATTCAGGCGTACCGGCGGACGGTTGGTTTCGTGTTTCAGGACTTTCGTCTCATCCCGCGGTTCACCGTCTTTCAGAACGTCGCGTTCGTGATGCGTGTGCTCGGCGTCGCCCTCGGCGTTCAGCAGCGCAAGACGTTCCAGGTGCTGAAGTGGGTCGGGCTGCAGCACCGGATGAACGCGTTTCCCGAAGAGTTGTCGGGCGGCGAGCAGCAGCGGATCGCGATCGCGCGCGCACTGGTCAACGACCCGCAGCTCGTGCTGGCCGACGAGCCGACCGGCAATCTCGATCCGGATTTGTCGCTGGACATCATGAACCTGTTCCGCGAAATCAACGCGCGCGGCACCACCGTGGTCGTTGCGACCCACGACCGCGAGCTGATTCAGCGCGTCGGCCGCCGGGCCGTTACGCTCGATCACGGCCGGATCGTCGAGGTGGGATAGTCACGCCATGCGCGCCCTGAAATACGCCCTCGACGAGGCGCTGGCGAGCTTGTGGCGCGGCCGCCAGTCCGGCCTGCTCTCGACCGTCACGATCGCGCTCGCGCTGTTCGTGCTGGGCGGGTTCCTGCTGGTGACGTCCAACCTCCAGCGCCTGGGCGCCGCCTGGGGCAGCGCCGCTGAAATGTCCGTGTACCTCAAAGACGAAGTGACTCCCGCCGAACGCAGCGCCATCGAGAACGCGCTCGCATCGGGGTCGATCGCCATCGCGCGCGAGTACGTGTCGAAAGAGGAGGCGCTGACGCGCTTCAAGCAAACGTTCGGCGATCTTGCGTCGGCCATGGGCGGCAGCGGCGACAATCCGCTGCCGGCATCGTACGAGGTGCGGCTGAGCACGGGCACCGACCAATCCGAGCAGCTCAATAATCTCGGTGCCCGGCTGCGGCAGACGCCTGGAGTCGCCGATGTCCGCTACGACCGTCAATGGCTCGACCGGTTGCAGGCGGCGATTTCGGTGATCCGCGCCATCGGCCTGCTGCTGGCGTCCGTGCTGACCATCGCGGCCGCGTTGACCGTCTCGAATGTGGTTCGACTGGCGCTCTACGCTCGGCGCGACGAAATCGAGATCATGCAACTGGTCGGCGCCCCCCAGGTGTACATTCGCGGTCCGTTCGTCATGGAGGGCATTCTTCAAGGCGGTACGGGTGCGATCCTGGCGCTGGCGGCGCTATCGGCGGGATTTGTCATCGTGCGCGCGCGGTATCTGGCCCCAATGCCATCGACGCCCGACCTGTCGTCGATTCGCTTCCTGCCGATGGAGCTGTGCGCGGTGTTGGTCGTCGGCGGGATGGTGGTCGGATGCGTCGGCGGGCTGGTCGCGGCGCGAAGCTGAACTTGACACCTGTTTTCAGCCGGACTTACACTGAGATCGTCTCAACCGACAATCCATCTCGAGGATCTGCATGCCACGCTTCGTGACCGACTCGAGGCCGACCCGCGCGCAGCACCCGCTCACCGAGTTCTACAGAGAAGAGTTCAAGAAACATCATCAATGCCTTCAGCGCCAGCGACCCTACTATTCCGAGAGCGCCATCACGGACGTTGAAGTGGCGCTCGTACGAATCATGGGGCAGCTCGAGCAGCTCTGTTCCAAAGACAACGCGGATCAGGTCGTCAGCTCGCTCCTCAAGAAATTCGACGTCGTCACCGGCCTTTCAGCCTGGTCCGACCCCGAACAGACCCACTGACCTCAACCCTCTCGAGATTTCGCCGCGATCTTCTCGCCATCGTTCGCGCGGGCATTGACGGCGCGAGCGCGTCGCGATTGCTGGAACGCGCGATCGCGTCCGCTGGGGGAGTGCCGGACGCCGACCTCCGCGTGATTTGCGCGGGGAAAGCGGCGGCGTCGATGGCGTCAACCATCGCGCGCCTCTGCGGTTCCCGCGTTCGCGAGGGTCTCGTCGTCGGCCCGGCGCCAGCGCAACTGCCACCGGCATTCGAATCGATCCCCGGCGGTCATCCGGTGCCGACCGAGGCCAGCGAGCGCGCCGGCCGCCGGGCGCTCGTGGTCGCCGCATCGATCGCCAACGGCGAAGCGCTGCTGGTTCTGCTGTCCGGCGGCGCGTCGGCCATGATGGCGGTACCGGCCGAGGGCATCAGCCTCGAGGACAAGCGACGGACCACCGAGCGGTTGTTGAATGCCGGCGCGGACATTCAAGCGCTCAACACGGTCCGCAAACACATCTCGGCCATCAAGGGCGGCTGGCTCGCGGCGCGCACGCCGTTCCCGCGGCTGACGTTTGCGATCTCCGATGTCGTCGGCGACGACGTGAGCGTCATCGCGTCGGGACCGACGGTCGCCGATGCGAGCACGTTCGAAGATGCGCTCGGGGTGCTGCAGCGGTTCGGCGGCGTCGACGCCTATCCCGCGCCCGTCGTCGCGCGTCTCAGGGCAGGGCAGCGCGGCGCCATCGCGGAAACACCGAAGCCGCACGATCCTCGCCTTGCGCGCGCCGTGTCGACGGTCATCGGCAGCCGGCGCGACGGGATGGCGGGCGCGATCGCCGAGGCTCAAGCGCGCGGCTATCACGTCGTGCAAATTGACGAGCCGGTCGTCGGCGACGCGCGGAACGCGTCGGTGGCGCATCTGCGAGCGATGGTCGCGCGTGCGGCCGGCGTCGGGCGGCCGGTGTGTCTCGTCTCGAGCGGCGAGACCACCGTGCATGTGACCGGGCACGGTAGGGGCGGGCGCAATCAGGAGTTTGCGCTGGCCGCGGCCGAGCCGCTCGCATCGATCGGCACGCCCGCCGCCATGGCCAGCGCCGGCACCGACGGGATAGATGGCCCAACCGACGCCGCGGGTGCCTTCGCCGATTCAACCACCATCGCGCGCGCCCGGACCGCCGGCATCGCTGATCCCGCACGTTTTCTCGCCGACAACAACGCCTACGCCTTCTTTGCCGCGCTGGGCGATCTCATCCAAACTGGACCGACCGATACGAACGTCGGCGATCTTCAGGTCATTTTATTCGGCTAGCCTACTTTCAATGCTTTCACGCGATCACATTCTCACGCTCATGCGCGAACGGGTGCATCACCCGGCGGGCATCCGCGAGCTGCTGCAGATTCTCAAAGTGTCGCGCGACGACCGGACGTCGTTCACGCGCCACGTCAAATCGCTCGTCAGCGCCGGCGATCTCATTCAGATCCGGGGGCACCGGTTTGGGCTGCCGGAAAAGATGGACTTGTACGTGGGCCGGCTGCAGACGCATCCGGCCGGCTACGGCTTCGTCACGCCGGAGCGACCGCTGGAACCGGCCGGCGGTGACATCTATATCTCACCGCAACATCTCAACGAGGCGATGCAGGGCGACCGGGTCGTCGCGCGCATCGAGCGCATCAAGGACGGCGGTCGCGCCGAGGGCCGCATCATCCGCATCCTCGAGCACGCCAACGAATCGATCGTCGGCCGCTACGACCGCGACGACAGCGGCATGGGACGCGTCGTGCCGTTCGATCGCCGCGTGCTGATGGACATTTTCATTCCACCCGGTCAGGAAGGCGGGGCATCGCCGGGCGAGATGGTCACGGTCGAGCTGACGCGCTGGCCGACCCCGGCCCGCAGCGCCATCGGCCGGGTCGCCGACGTGCTCGGCGACATCGATGCGCCCGGCGTCGACACGGAAATCATCATTCGAAAGTACGGCATTCCCGACGCGCACTCAGCGGACGCGGTGGCCGAGGCGGTGCGTCTAGGGTCCACAGTGTCCGAACGTGATATCCGCGGCCGAACCGATTTCCGCGGCGTGCCCACCGTCACCATCGACGGCGAGCACGCGCGGGACTTCGACGATGCGATCACGATTGAAAAACTGCCGAACGGGAATGCCTGGCTCGGCGTGCACATCGCCGACGTTTCACACTACGTGCGCGACGGCAGCGCGCTCGACCGCGAGGCGTACGAACGCGGGACGTCGGTGTACTTCCCGGAACGCGCGGTGCACATGTTTCCCTCCGAGCTGGCGACGGGACTGTGCAGCCTGAACCCCCACGTCGACCGTCTCGTGCAGTCCTGCCTGATGGAGATCGATCGTCAGGGCCGCGTCGTGCGGCACGAATTTCACGATGGCGTCATCAACAGCACCGAGCGGATGACGTATGCGGCCGTCAATGGAATCCTGACCGACCGCGATCCGGATTTGATGAGGCACTATGCCGCGCTGGTGCCGATGTTCGAGCAGATGCGCGAGCTGTTTCAGATCCTGAACGATGCGCGCCGATTGCGAGGGTCGATCGATTTCGATCTCAACGAAGCCGAAGTGGTTGTGGACGAGGGAGGCGTCATCGAGGCCATCATCGCGCTCGAGCGCAACGTCGCCCATCGTCTCATCGAGGAGTTCATGCTGCTCGCGAACGAGACGGTGGCCTCGCATCTCGAGGAACAGGCGGCGCCCTCGCTCTACCGCGTCCACGAAGAGCCGGACATTCTGAAGGTCGAGAAGTTCGAGGAGTTCATTTCCGGCTTCGGCTACAGCCTCGGTGCGCCGCTGGACGCCGTCCGTCCGCGCCATTTCCAGAAACTGCTCGAACGCATTCACGGAAAGCCGGAGGAGAAGCCGATCGCGTTCCTCATGCTGCGCACCATGCAGAAGGCGCGCTACGAGCCAGAGAACCTCGGGCATTTCGGCCTCGCCACGTCCAGCTACACGCACTTCACGTCGCCGATCCGCCGCTATCCCGATCTCGTTGTGCACCGTGCCCTGCGCGCGGTGCGTCACGGCGAGTTGAACGAAGAGGCGCGGGAGGAGCGGCGCGAGGAGCTGCCCGAGACGGCGCGCCACACGTCGGACATGGAGCGGCGCGCGGACGATGCGGAACGGGAGCTCCTCCAGTGGAAGAAAGTGAAGTTCATGGCCGACAAGGTCGGTGACGAGTTCGAAGGATACGTCACCGGCGTCGCCGCGTTCGGCCTCTTCATTCAGCTCATCGAGCACTACGTCGAAGGGCTCGTGCACGTCTCGACGATGGCCGACGACTACTATCGGTTCATCGAAGGCGCGCACACGCTGCGCGGCGAGAACACGCGGAAGGACTATCGTCTGGGAGACCACGTCAAGGTCCAGGTGATCCGCGTGAACATGGACGTGCGGCAGATCGACCTCGGCCTCGTGGAGATCCTCGAGCGCGTACGGGAAGGAGCGCGCGGACCCCGTCGCAGCAAGGCGGCGCCGAAGCAGCAGAAGACGCGCCGGCAGCGTCCGGGCAAACACGAACGCTCGATGCGCAAGCGCGGGCACCGGTAAATCACGAAAACACGAAGCGCACGAAGACGCACGAAGAGCGGAGCGATTGGCGGTTAGCCAGAAATGAAATCGATCGTCGTCGGCACGGCCGGCCACATCGACCACGGGAAGAGCGCGCTCGTGCAGGCGCTGACCGGAATCGATCCCGACCGCTTGAAAGAAGAGAAGGCGCGCGGAATCACCATCGACCTCGGGTTCGCGCACGTCACCATCCGCGATATCAACGTCGCCTTCGTGGACGTGCCCGGCCACGAGCGGTTCGTCAAGAACATGCTGGCGGGCGTCGGCGGCATCGATATGGTCATGCTGGTCGTGGCCGCCGATGAATCGGTCATGCCGCAGACGCGGGAGCATTTCGACATCTGTCGCTTGCTCCGCGTCCCCACAGGGATCGTCGCCCTGACGAAGGCCGACCTCGTCGACGCCGAGACGGCGGACGTCGCGCGCCTGGAGGTGCGCGAGCTGACGGCCGGATCGTTCCTCGCCGACGCGCCTATCGTGCCAGTGTCGTCGCGCACGGGACAGGGGCTCGACGAGTTGCGCGAGGCGCTCATCAGTGCCGGCGCGCTCGCGTGGGGCCGATCGAGCAGGGGCGTCGCCCGGCTGCCCGTCGATCGGGTGTTCTCGATGAAGGGCTTCGGGACGGTCGTGACCGGGACGCTCGTCTCGGGCCGCATCGGCCTGGACGACGAGCTGCTGATCGCGCCGGGCGAGCAGAAGGCCAAGGTGCGCGGCATTCAGGTGCACGGCGCCCGCCAGGTGGAAGTCGTGGCCGGACAGCGCGCCGCGCTCAACCTCGCAGGCGTCGAGATCGATGGCGTCCAGCGCGGCCAGACGTTGCTGGCGCGCGGGACGCTGGAGCACAGCCGGCTGGCCGACGCGGTACTCGACGTCCTGCCGGACGCCTCGCCCATCAAGCACGGCGCGCGCGTCCGTTTCCACCAGGGCACGTCGGAGATTCTCGGCCGCGTCGCGATCATCGGTCCGCCGAGACCCTCGGAGACTCTGATGCCCGGTTCGCGCGGGTACGTGCGCCTCCGCCTCGAACGTCCGGCCGTGCTCGTCCGCGGCGACCGATTCATCATCCGCACCTACTCGCCCCCGAGAACGGTCGCCGGCGGTCACATTCTCGATCCGTTGCCGCCGCGCCGAACGGCCATCCGTACCGAATCAGCCGCCGCACGTTGCCAGCGGCTGGATTTCGATCCCACCGCGCGCGATCTGTTGGCGGAGGCGGAATTACGTGCGGCTCACGTGATGATTGACGACGCTGGATCGGCGGGACTGCCGCTGATTGCGCTGGTGTCCCGCATTGGTGTCGAGCCGCCAGACGTGCCCGCGCGGGTCGACGCGCTGGCGGCGCGCACCATGGCCGTGCACTTGAGTGACGTTCTCGTCGCGCCGATGATCCTCGAGCGGTTACGCGCAGCGATTGTCGACGCGCTGGCCGAGCACCATCACCGTGAACCGCTCTCGGCAGGTCTGGCGCGCGAAGAGGCGCGCGTGCGGTTGCTCGGGCGTGGGCATCCGGCGGTGTTCGAGCGAGTCATCGACGATCTCATCACGGCGCATATCGTCGTCGGCCGCGACCGCCTGGCGCTCGCGACCCATCACGTCGAATTGGCGCCCGAGGCCGAGCGTGCGCGTGGCGTGATCGAGCGGGCCTTCCGCGAGGGCGGGCTCGCGCCGCCCGATCCCGCGTCGCTCGCGTTGACGACTGGGGCGCCTCCGGCTGTCGTCGATCAGGTGATCGCCCTGCTGCAACGCCAGAAGGTGCTGGTGAAGGTGGCGACGCTGCTGTTTCACGACGAGACGCTGAAGCGGATCAAACAGGAGGTCGCCGCGATGAAGGCGTCCGCCGGTGCCGGCGCGAGAATCGATGTGCAGACGTTCAAGGAACGCTTCGGGGTGACACGCAAGTTTGCGATTCCGCTGCTCGAGTACCTGGACCGCGAACGCGTGACCCGACGGGTGGGGGATGCGCGGCTGATTCTATGACTTGTGATCCGGCGTATCGTCCTTCATCCCGTCTTTGAAGTTGCGAATGGCGCTGCCGACGCCACGTCCGAGCTGTGGCAGTTTGTTTGCTCCGAAAATCAGGATGACGATGAGCAGGACGACGAGTAATTCAGGTAGTCCAAGTCCCACGGTAATACTCCTTCAGCTCCGGACCGTCTAGGAGCGCGCGTTGTGAACGGAGAAGCCGCTTTTGATTGTACCACCTTTCATCAGAATGCCTTTGGCGTGGGCATCGCGGGCCGGCGGAAAGGACTCGCGAGCAGTCGGGCCGCGAGGCCGAGATCGAGGGTTTGGACGGACCGCCACTTCAAGCCGGCGTAATCCTGCCGTCCCGCCACCATATCGGCCATTATCGCGCGGGCGCCGGCGCTGTGTTGCAACGCGTCAATCAGCAGGCGCGTGAACCGCGGCCGGAAGAAGGCGGTCTTGAACCGCGCGGCGTGGCCGAGCTCGACGCCGATATTCTCGCGCACCTGATTCGCATATCGGCCCGTACGCCCCCCGTCGCCCGAGACGATCGCGTCCGCTGCCCACTGCGCGGACAACAGCGCGAAATAGATTCCCTCGCGCGTGATCGGATCGACGAGGCCGGCGGCGTCTCCAACGAGATACCAGCCGGCTCCCGCGACCTGCAGCTGCTCGAGGTCACGCGCGGCCAATGAGGGGATCGGCCACGAGTACGGCTCGAGGCGCGCGCCCTCGGCAATCTTCGTGCGCCGAATCCACTGCGCGGCGGCGTGACGCAGCGCCTCCGCGCTCACACCCTGATCGGCTGGGGCGCAGATGCCGACAGCGAGATGCGACGGGCGTGGGAACGACCAGATGTAACCGGGCGGATCGGCGGTGAACTCGATCACGATGTCGTGGCTCGTCAGACCGTGCGCGAAGAAGCCGGTGGCGATCGACAACTGATCGCGGCGAAACCGGCCCGCGAGCCTTCGCCGAACCAGACTGTTCACACCGTCGGCGCCGACGAGCAGCTCGGCGCGACGCGGACCGGCGGCGGTGTCGATGTCGAAACCGCCGTTCACAAAACGGACGTCGGTCACGCGCGATGCCAGGATCTGCGCGCCCGCGCGGCGCGCGGCATCGAGCAGGATGCCGTCGAATTCGGCGCGGCTGGCGACCATCAGGGCCTGATCGTCGAGTGACACGTCGGCAGACTCGGGCGTCGACGACGCCGCGAACCGAGCCGAGCGGATCGCGACGGCTGGAAGGCGTTCGACGTCGACCGCGTCCGCGACGAGCGCGCGCGCGCGCGCCGTGATGCCGCCGCCGCACGGCTTCTCGCGCGGGTGCGACGGATCGATGAGCAGGACGTTGGCGCCGCGCCGTGCGAGTGAACAGGCCGTCCACGCGCCTGATGGCCCAGCGCCGACAACCGCGACATCCACATCACTCACAGCTGCGTGATACATTACCTCTCAACGACACACACGAAATCTGGTCATCTGGTTATCTGGTTATTTGGTTATCTGGTGGTTATCTGGTCATTTATTGTTCTCTTGATCAGGCCAAATCACCAATGGCCAAATGACCAAATAACTAGATAACCAGATAACCAAATTCAAGGATCACTGATGGTCGACGTCGACACTGGCTGCTTCACGGTTGCCGTATTTCAGGATGTCGCGTGGGCGCAGAAGGCGCTCAACGCGCTCAAACAGGGCGGATTCCCGCCTGAGTCGTTGACGATTATCGCCAAGGATACCCCCGACGCGGCGACGCTCATCGAGCAGACGCTGGGAGCGGCGGGCTCGCGGATCGATCTGGGGCCGGTCGGACCGGTCCTCGCGCGCGGGCCGCTCATCGACGCGCTGCAGGGCGCCGCACGCGATCTCCCCAAGCTTGGCCTCTCGGGCACCATGCGGCGCGTCGGTTTTCAGGCGCACGACGCTCGCATCTTCGAGACCCTGACCGGCCGGGGTGGCGTGCTCGTGGCGATTCGCGGTGAGCCGCGCGCGGCTGATGCGCTTGCGCTGCTCCATTCCTACGGCGGGGGCAACGCCGCCATTGGAGCATGGACTGGCCGCGTGTAAGGACGTAAGGCTGCACCTTTTTTGCAGTTGCGGCCCTGAGACCCGTGCGCGAGAATATCACTAGCGGCCCGTTCTCAATGCCAGAGCCCATGTCAACCGAGCCTCAGAACACTTCTGCCGGCCATCTGGCCGTCCACCTTGAAGTCCATTCGGTGGACGTACCGTTTCTGTTCGAGCAGCAACGGAAGCGGATCGCGCCGGCGGCGCTCGTCTCGTTTGGGTCGCACGTCGCGATCGGCGTGTTTGCGTTTCTGCTCGTTCGCTCCGGCGGCCAGCCGGTGACGACCGCGGCCGTCCTGCCGCAAACCAATCCGGACAACATTGTCTGGCTCAATCAGCCGGGCCCCGGCGGCGGCGGTGGCGGCGGCGGCAACCAGATGAAGGAACCGCCGCGCAAGGCGGAAGAGCCCGGCAAAGACAAGATCACGGTGCCGGTCGAAAAGCCGGCGAAGCTGGAAATGGTGGCGAAGAACGAGCCGAATCCCATCGAGCAGTTGACGATTCCCGCGAAGAGTCTGGCCGATGCGACCGAAGCGTTGCCCGGCGCTCTCGAAGGCCCGCCAGGTCCGCCGACCTTGTCGCTGGGGTCGGGCAGTGGCGGCGGCGCCGGGACGGGAAGAGGCACTGGCATCGGTCCCGGCACTGGCTCGGGTCTCGGTCCCGGGAGTGGTGGCGGCACTGGGGGCGGGGTCTATCAGCCTGGCAACGGCGTGACGCTGCCGCGGATCATCCGCGAGGTCAAGCCGCAATACACGTCGGATGCCATGCGTGCGAAGGTGCAGGGCATCGTGTGGCTGCAATGCGTCGTCAACAAGGACGGTAGCGTCGGCGACGTGCAGGTGCTTCGGTCACTCGACCCGACCTTCGGTCTGGATCAGCAGGCGGTTCTCGCCGCGCGCCAGTGGAAGTTTGTGCCAGGGACGCGCTTGGGCGAGCCGGTGCCGGTGCTGATCACGATTGAGCTCACGTTCACGCTGCGCTGAAAGAAAAAGCCCGGCGAGGATCGCTCCTGCCGGGCCTATTGAAATTAGGAATTAGGAATTAGGAATTAGGAATTCCTAATTTTGAATTCCTCATTGCCTCGATCTCAGTACATTCCGCCCATGCCGCCGCCCTGTCCGCCCGGCATCGCGTGTTCCTTCTTCTCTTCGGGAATCTCCGAGACGAGCGCTTCGGTCGTCAGCAGCAGTGCCGCGATCGACGAGGCGTTCTGGAGCGCCGAGCGCACCACCTTCGCCGGATCGATGACGCCCGCCTTGACCAGATTCTCGTAGGTGTCGGTCAGCGCGTTGAACCCTTCCTCGTCCTTCATCTCGCGGACCCTCTGCACGACGATGGAGCCTTCGTGGCCGGCGTTGGTCGCGATCCAGCGCATCGGCTCTTCGATGGCGCGCGCCACGATATTGACGCCGATCTGCTGGTCCGTGGCGAGCTTGAGGTCCTTGAGGACCTTCGAGGCGCGAATGAGCGCGACGCCGCCGCCCGCCACGATGCCTTCTTCCACGGCCGCCTTGGTCGCGTGCATCGCATCCTCGACGCGCGCCTTCTTTTCCTTCATCTCGGTCTCGGTCGCCGCGCCGACCTTGATGACCGCCACGCCGCCCACGAGCTTCGCGAGGCGCTCCTGCAGCTTCTCGCGGTCGTAGTCCGACGTGGTGTCCTCGACCTGCGTCCGGAGCTGCCGGACGCGGCCTTCGATGGCCGACGAGGCGCCCGCGCCCTCGACGATCGTGGTGTTGTCCTTGTCGATGGTGACCTTCTTCGCCTTGCCGAGGTCCTCCATCTTGATCGACTCGAGCTTGATGCCGAGATCTTCGGTAATCGCGCGGCCGTTGGTGAGGATCGCGATGTCCTCGAGCATCGCCTTGCGGCGGTCGCCGAATCCCGGCGCCTTCACCGCGGCGGCCTGGAGCGTGCCGCGCAGCTTGTTGACGACGAGCGTCGCCAGCGCCTCACCTTCGATGTCCTCGGCGATGATCAGCAGCGGGCGGCCGAGGCGCGCCACCTGCTCGAGCACCGGCAGCAGGTCCTTCATCGAGCTGATTTTCTTCTCGTGGATCAGGATGACCGGGTTCTCCAGCACGACTTCCATGCGCTCGGGATCGGTCACGAAGTAGGGCGAGAGGTAGCCGCGGTCGAACTGCATCCCCTCGACGACCTCGAGGGAGGTCTCCATGCTCTTGGCTTCCTCGACCGTGATCACGCCGTCCTTGCCGACCTTGTCCATCGCTTCGGCGATGATCTTGCCGATCGTCTCGTCGTTGTTCGCCGAGATGGTGCCGACCTGCGCCACCATGTTGCCGCTGACCGGCTTCGACATCTTCTTGAGCTCGGCGGTGAGGGCCTCGACGGCTTTCTCGATGCCCCGTTTGACGTCCATCGGGTTGGCGCCGGCGACCACGTTCTTGGCGCCCTCGCGGTAAATTGCCTGCGCGAGCACGGTGGCCGTCGTCGTGCCGTCGCCCGCGATGTCCGAGGTCTTGCTCGCGACTTCACGGACCATCTGCGCGCCCATGTTCTCGAGCGGATCCTTGAGGTCGATTTCCTTGGCCACCGTCACGCCGTCCTTGGTGATGGTCGGCGATCCGAATTTCTTGTCGAGGATGACGTTGCGGCCCTTGGGACCGAGGGTGACCTTCACCGCGTCTGCCAGCTGGTTGACGCCGCGCAGCACGGCCTGGCGTGACTGCTCGCCGTACACAATCTGTTTTGCCATGTGATCTGTTCTCCTACTTCTTGGTTTTCTTGGCCTCGGCGTCGATAACGGCCAGGACTTCGTCCTCGCGCATGATGAGGTACTCCTCACCATCGAGCTTGATCTCCTGCCCCGAATACTTGCCGAAGAGAATGAGATCGCCGGCCTTCACGTCGAGCGGCAGGCGCTTGCCGTCGTCTTTCGTCTTGCCGTTGCCGGCGGCGATGACTTTGCCCTGCTGGGGCTTCTCTTTGGCGGTGTCCGGGATGATGATCCCGCCGACTTTCTGTTCGCCTTCCTCGATGCGCTGGACAATGATGCGGTCGTGCAGCGGTCTGACGTTCATCTGTGTACTCCGTCTGGCGTTGAGAGTGTGGGTGGCTTCGCCCTGAGGCGTTAGCACTCGCTAAGTGCGACTGCCAATTATATGGCACCGGTTGGCAGTGTCAAGCGGGGACTGCTA
>JAHFUI010000212.1 GCA_023265175.1 Acidobacteriota bacterium | reverse complement strand
CGGTGCCGCTCGCTTGCGCTGGCACGCGATCACGTGCCGCCCCCACACCATCACATCGGCCCTCAAACGCCTCTCCTCGCGCGTCGTCGAGCCGGCCGCTTTGCTTATCGACGGATCAGGGCCCTGCGCACCCTGCGCGACGCGTTGCGCACCAGCACTACGCCCCCAATGCCTCTTTGATCGCGGTGCCCATGTCGGCGGGATTCTTGACCACTGTGACCCCCGCTCGCGTCAGCGCGGCCATTTTCTCGGCGGCCGTACCGGTCCCGCCAGCAATGATCGCGCCGGCGTGTCCCATGCGGCGGCCGGGCGGCGCCGTCTGGCCGGCGATGAATGCCACCACCGGCTTTTTGAAGTTGGCTTTGATCCAGGCGGCCGCTTCTTCTTCGGCCGTGCCGCCGATTTCGCCGATCAGGATGACGGCTTCGGTGTCCGTGTCCTCGCCGAACAGCTTCAGCGCGTCGATATGTGACGTCCCAATCAGCGGATCGCCGCCGATGCCGATGCAGGTCGTCTGCCCGAGGCCGACGCGCGTGAGCTGATGGATGGCTTCGTAGGTCAGCGTTCCGCTCTTGGAGACGATGCCGATCCGCCCTTCCTTGCAGATGTGACCGGGAATGATGCCGGCTTTGGCCTTGCCGGGAGAGATCAGGCCGGGGCAATTAGGTCCGACGAGCCGCATCGCGCGCGTCTGCAGGAACGTGAAGGCGCGCATCATATCGAGCGTCGGAATGCCTTCGGTGATGCACACCGCGAGCGCCAGTCCCGCGTCGGCCGCTTCCATGACCGCGTCGGCGGCAAACGCGGGGGGAACAAAAATCACCGACGCATTGGCGCCGGTCCGCTTGACCGCATCGTGCACGGTATCGAAGATGGGCCAGCCTTCGTGCGTGGTACCCCCTTTCCCCGGCGTCACCCCGCCGACGACGGTGGTGCCGTAGGCCGCGGCCTGCTTGGCATGAAACGTCCCCTCGCGGCCGGTCAGTCCCTGGACCACGAGGCGTGTCGATTTGTCGATCAGGACGGCCATTTCTCAGTCTCAAATGCAACCACGAAAACACGAAGACACGAAGAACGCACGAAAAAGAAAGCTCTTCTTCGTGTTTTCGTGTTTTCGTGGCAACGGTTTATCGAGCAAGTGCCACGACCTTGGTCGCCGCTTCGTCCATGTTGTCGGCGGTCGTCAGTTTCATGCCGCTCTCGCGCAGCAGGCGCTTGCCTTCGTCGACGTTGGTGCCTTCCATGCGGATGACGATCGGCACCGGCACCCCGAGCTCTTTCACGGCCGCGATGACGCCCTGCGCCAGCACGTCGCACCGCAGGATGCCCCCGAAGATGTTGATCAGCACCGCCTTGACGTTCTTGTCCGACATCAGGATCTTGAACGCGTTCCGGATCTGTTCGGCGTTGGCGCCGCCGCCGACGTCGAGGAAGTTCGCCGGCTCGCCTCCCGCCAGCTTGATGATGTCCATCGTCGCCATCGCCAGCCCGGCGCCGTTCACCATGCAGCCGATGTTGCCGTCGAGATGGATGTAGTTGAGCGAGAATTTCGACGCCTCGATCTCGAGCGGATCCTCTTCGCCGACATCGCGCAGGTCGCGGATGTGGGGATGGCGATACAACGCGTTGTCGTCGAAGCTCATCTTGGCGTCGAGCGCGAGGAGCTCGCCCGCCGCGGTCACGACGAGCGGATTGATCTCGACGAGCGACGCATCGGTGGCGATGAACGCCTCGTACAGCGCGCTCATCAACTTGACGGCTTGGTTCACCTGCGGACCGTCCAGACCGATCGCGAATCCGAGCTGCCGCGCCTCGAACGGCGCCAGGCCGACGCCCGGCTCGATGTAGACCTTGACGACTTGTTCCGGCGTTTTCGCCGCGACTTCCTCGATGTCCATGCCGCCGGCGGCGCTGGCCATCATCACCGGCTTGCCGGCGGCGCGATCGAGCACGATGCTCACGTACAGCTCCCGCGCCATCTGGAGCCCTTCTTCGACGAGCACGCGCGAGACGACGCGGCCTTCAGGTCCGGTCTGATGCGTGACGAGCGTCATGCCGATCATGGCGCGCGCGATCGTCTCCGCCTCGTCGGGCGATTTGGCCAGCTTCACGCCGCCGCCCTTCCCGCGTCCTCCCGCGTGAATCTGCGCCTTGACGACGACCACGCTCCCGCCCAGCCGCCCCGCGATCTCGCGGGCTTCCGCGGCGTTGAATGCGACTTCGCCGCGGGGAACCGGCACGCCGTGCCGCGCCAGAATCGCCTTGGCCTGATACTCGTGAATTTTCATGATGGTAAACGGTTGATGGTAATCTGCCGGCGTTGATGTCGTCAACGCCGCGCCTCTGATAAACTGCGCCCTACATGACGACACGCGTACGTGTGTTCAGCTCTTCGGTCGGGACCAAACTCCTGATCGGCATCACCGGACTCGCCCTCTTCCTGTATCTCGTCCTGCACATCGGCGGCAACCTGATGGTGTTCCTCGGGCGCGACGTCTTCAATCAGTACTCGCACATGTTGCTCAGCAACCCGTTGATCCCGGTGATTGAAATCGGGCTGGTCCTGATCTTCCTGCTCCACGTGTACAAGACGATCACGATGTTTCTGGGCAATCGAAAGGCGCGGCCGATCCCCTACGAGCAGAAGAAATACGCCGGCGCGCCCAGCCGCAAGACCCTCGCGTCCTCGACGATGATCCTCTCGGGGCTCTGGCTGCTCGTCTTCGTCATCATCCATGTGTCGACGTTCAAGTACGGGACCGAGTACGAGGCGCCGGGCACCGGCATCCGCGATCTCTACCGATTGGAGTTGGAGAACTTCAGCAATCCGCTCACGGTCGGGTTCTACGTGCTCAGCATGCTGGTGGTCGGGTCGCACCTGCGGCACGGCGTGGCGAGCGCGTTTCAGTCGCTCGGCGCCACGCATCCACGGTGGACGCCGCGGCTGCTGGTGGCCGGCAAGGTCGCCGCCGCGGTGATCGCCGGCCTGTTCATGGCGATCGCCGTGTGGGCGTATGCGACGGGAGCGCGATCATGAGATTGGACGCGAAGGAACCGTCCGGCCCGATCGCGTCGAAATGGGACCGGCACCAGTTCGAGATGAAGCTGGTCAATCCGGCCAACAAGCGCAAATACACCATCATCGTCGTCGGCACCGGCCTGGCTGGCGCGTCGGCGGCGGCCTCGCTCGGTGAACTGGGCTACAACGTCCTGAATTTCTGCATCCAGGACAGCCCCCGGCGCGCGCACAGCATCGCCGCGCAGGGCGGCATCAACGCGGCGAAGAATTATCAGAACGATGGCGACAGCGTGTACCGGCTGTTCTACGACACGGTCAAAGGCGGCGACTACCGCTCGCGCGAGTCGAACGTCCACCGCCTGGCGCAGCTGAGCGTCAACATCATCGATCAGTGCGTAGCCCAGGGCGTCCCGTTTGCCCGCGAGTACGGCGGCCTGCTGGACAACCGGTCGTTTGGCGGCGCGCAGGTCTCACGCACGTTCTACGCGCGCGGTCAGACCGGGCAGCAGCTCCTGCTCGGCGCCTATCAATCGCTGATGCGTCAGGTCCATGCACGGACCGTGCGCCTTTTCGCGCGCCGCGAGATGCTGGACCTCGTCGTCATCAACGGGAAGGCGCGCGGGATCACCACGCGCAATCTGGTGACCGGGGAGATCGAGCGCCATGTCGGCGACGCCGTGATTCTGGCGACCGGCGGTTACGGCACGGCGTACTACCTGTCGACCAACGCCGTGAACTCGAACGTGACGGCGTCCTGGCGCGCGCACAAGCGAGGCGCCCTGTTCGCCAATCCGTGCTTCACCCAGATTCACCCGACCTGCATTCCCGTCAGCGGCGACCATCAATCGAAGCTGACGCTGATGAGCGAAAGCCTTCGCAATGACGGCCGCGTGTGGGTGCCGAAGAAGCAAAGGGACACACGTCCGCCCGAGCAGATTCCCGAGGCCGAGCGAGACTATTACCTGGAACGCAAGTACCCGAGCTTCGGCAACCTCGTGCCACGCGACGTCGCGTCGCGAAACGCCAAGCAGGCGTGCGACGACGGCCGCGGCGTTGGGGACAGCGGGTTGTCCGTCTATCTCGATTTCAAGGACGCCATTGAGCGGCTCGGTCCCGACGCAATCAAGGAAAAGTACGGAAATCTCTTCCACATGTACCAGAAGATCACGGACGAGAATCCGTACAAGGTGCCGATGCGGATCTACCCGGCCATGCACTACACGATGGGCGGTCTGTGGGTGGACTACAACCTGATGAGCACCATCGCCGGCCTGCACGTGCTGGGCGAGGCGAATTTCTCCGATCACGGCGCGAACCGCCTTGGCGCGAGCGCGCTGATGCAGGGGCTGGCCGATGGCTATTTCGTCATTCCCTACACGATCGGCCATTACCTGGCGGGCGAATCGCTGCCGAAAGTGACCACCGACCACGACGCGTTCAAAGAATCCGCCGACCGGGTGCAAAAGCAGGTCAATCAGCTGCTGTCAATAAAGGGCAGCCGCGGGATCCGCGAGATTCATCGGGCGCTCGGCCGCATCATGTGGGACGACGTCGGAATGGCCCGAACCGAGGAGAGCCTGAAGCGGGCGCTCGCGGCAATTCCAAAGCTTCGAGAGGACTTCTGGCACAACGTGTCGGTGCCGGGAACGCCCGACAATCTCAATCAGAGCCTCGAGTACGCGGGCCGCGTCGCCGACTATCTGGAATTCGCCGAGCTGCTCGCGCTCGACGCGCTCGACCGGAGCGAATCCTGCGGCGGACACTTCCGCGAAGAGAGCCAGACGCCCGACGGTGAGGCGCTGCGCGACGATGCGAACTACTCGTATGTCGCGGCGTGGGAATTCAAAGGGGTTGGCAAGGAACCGGAGCTCCACAAGGAACCGCTCAACTTCGAGGAAGTGCACCCGACGCAGAGGAGTTACAAGTAGAGGCTAGAGGCTTGGGCCTGGGGGCCGGAAACTCTTCTAGCCTCCAGTCCCCAGCCTCCACGAGGATCGATGAGACTCAACCTGAAGATCTGGCGGCAGGCGGGACCCGGCGCGGCGGGCCGGCTCGAGGACTACACCGCCTCCGACGTGTCGTCCGACATGTCCTTTCTCGAGATGCTCGACGTCGTCAATGACAGCCTGGTGCGTCAAGGCAAGGATGCCATCGCGTTCGATTCGGACTGTCGCGAAGGCATCTGCGGGATGTGCAGTCTCGTCATCAACGGCGTTCCACACGGTCCCGACCGCGGCACGACCGTCTGCCAGCTTCATCTGCGACGGTTCAAGGAGGGCGACACGATCACGGTCGAGCCGTGGCGCGCCAGGGCCTTCCCCGTCATCAAGGATCTCGTCGTCGACCGGAGCGCCTTCGACCGCATCATCATCGCCGGTGGCTACGTGTCGGTCAACTGCGGCGGCGCGCCCGACGGCAACGCGATCCTCATCCCCAAGGAAATCTCGGAAACCGCCATGGACTCCGCGGCGTGCATCGGCTGCGGCGCGTGCGTGGCGGCGTGCAAGAACGCGTCGGCGCACCTGTTCATGAGCGCGAAGATCTCGCACCTGTCCCTGCTCCCGCAGGGGCAGGTCGAACGCTATCGTCGCGTGGTGGCGATGATCGAGCAGGCGGACGCCGACGGGTTCGGCAGCTGCTCGAACGAAGGCGAATGCGAGGCGGTGTGCCCCAAGGAGATTTCGATCTCCAACATCGCGCGCATGACGCGCGAATACGTCAGGGCGATGCTCGTCGCGGGGAAGTAACTGGATTGGGTAAGCTGAACCGCGGCCGGCTTGGCGTACGCAGTCCGTTCGACAAGCTGTAGCGGCGGAGCGCCAGCATTGGCTGCGGGCGGCCGCAGCCACCGCGTGAGGTTCGGGATACCCATTCAAGTCTCCAACCGATTCAGATCACGGTAGTTGGCAAGCACGGCCGCTTGGCCTTTCTCGATCGTTGGCTGCCGCCCCTCGCAGCCAACGGCAGTGGCTCACAGCCAACCGCGCCCCAACGGCCGGCTCGAGACCCGGCTTAGTCGCCTCTGTTCAGGCACATCGAAGCGGGCTTCGATGAAGGAGTTTCCACCGTTGGCTGCGAGAGGGGAGCTGCCATCGCTGACGCGTGGCGCCCCGGTGTCGCCGGTGATCGGCTTCACTCCACAGGAGTTGCCATGTCTTCTGGTGACTGCTCGCTCCGGCGTTGGCTGCAGAGGGCCAAGACATCGCCTGCGGCCCGCAGCCAACGGCCTCGGAGCGTCAGGTGCCGTCTTGATTTTCGAGCACTTTGGGGCAAGACTCTCCGGATAGTGGCCCGCGGTGGCTGCAGCCGAGGGTCGGCGGTCTACTCAGTAAGAAGTTAGGCTCCATTAAGAAGAGACGAAAAGGAACAATGGCGAGCAAGAACGAGATCGTTGCGACGGCTATCAAGCTGCTTGAGGAGCAGCCGCACGGTCTGCGTTATACGCAGCTCCATACCGCCATTCGCGGCGTTCTGCCTGACGCCAACCCGAACTCCATCGGCGGTGCGATATGGAACCTCGAAGTTCAGGTTCCGGATCAGGTGTACAAGCCCGCGCGTGGGATGTACATCCACACGAAGTTCAAAGAGGCAGGCGGGCAAGCGGGGCCGCCGGTTCCTGAACCGCCACCGGCAAGCCGAAGATCAAGGAGGAGCAGTTCTACGAACCGTTCGCCGATTGGCTGGTGAAGGAACTCGAAGAATGCACGAAGGCTATTTCGGTGGGCGGCAACCTCTTCAAGGACAAATGGGGCACACCTGACGTTGTCGGCGTCCGGGAGCCGAGGAAGAGCGACATCGTCAAGTTGCCCACGGAGATCGTGTCCGCCGAAGTGAAGCTCGATTCCGCCGGCCTCATCACGGCATTCGGCCAAGCGTGTGCATATCGGCTGTTCAGCCACAAGTCCTACATCGTTGTCCCGGTTGCGTCGCCCGAAGACGATATCAGCCGTCTCGATGCCTTGGCTCGAATCTTCGGGATCGGGCTAATTCTGTTTGACGCCACCGATCCAAAGGATCCGAAGTTCGAGATCAGGGTGCGTGCAGCGAAGCTCGAACCAGATATGTTCTACGTCAACCGCTGCATGAAGCTGGTCGAGGATCAGCTCTTCAATTGAAGAGGAGCCTAACCAAGATTTGCAGCCGACAGCGGCCGGCGCGATCATGCGCCGCTGCGGCTGAAATCTGATCGTTATGCGGAAGGGAGCGATGGCATGCCAATGCAGAACGGAGGGTTCCGGTGACTGATTCGCTCGAAGCAAATCATAGACGGGCGGAACAGGCAGCTACTGCGGCAGAAGATGCAGCGCGCTCGGCCGAAGAGGCTCGGAAGCGAGCAGAAGCTGCCGCGAAGAACGCGGAGGACTTTGATAAACGCCGCGTCGCACTGATGGGTG
>JAHFUI010000211.1 GCA_023265175.1 Acidobacteriota bacterium | reverse complement strand
ACATCTTCGAGAACGAGTTGCCGGCTAGAGCATGCGCGTCGTGTTCGCTTCACCGCTCGCCAGACTATACTCGTGGAGGATGATGCATGGAGACCGATAGTCGGGTGAAGGTGGGCCTGGACGCTCTTCTCGAGGCGCTTCAGCGGCAGGGCGACCGCGACGACCACGACCGCGGCCTGATCGTCGAGCGGCTCGGGTGGACGCCCGAGCAGCGTCTCGATGCCAACACGGCGTTTCTCCGTTTTTACTTCTCCGCGCGCCCTCACGGTCCGCTGATCCGCGACGAGTGACGTGGCGGCGCTACAGCCGGACGAGCTCTTCGCATGTCTGGATCGCCACGGCGTGCGGTACGTGCTCATCGGCGGCTTGGCGGCCGTGCTTCATGGTTCTCCGCTGCCGACGCTCGATGCGGACATCTGTCCGTCGCGGACGCCGGACAACCTTGGCAGGCTCGCGGCAGCTCTCGACGAGATTGACGCACGGATCCGTACGGCCGATGCGCCCGAAGGGATCGGGTTTCCGCGTGACGCGGTCTTTCTCGCGCGCGTGGACCTGCTGAATCTCGTGACTCGCCTCGGTGATGTCGACCTGTCGTTCACGCCATCGGGCACGACAGGCTTCGACGATCTCTCACGTCAGGCGGTGCCGATGAACATTCATGGAGCGACGATCGCGGTGGCCTCGCTCGAAGACGTCATCCGTTCGAAAGAGGCGGCCAACCGCCCAAAGGATCAGAGAAGCCTTCCCATGTTGCGTCAACTTCTGGAGGAGATCCGCAAGCGCCAGGGCCGAACGTTCTGAAACGGCATCGCCACGGCGTCCTTCGTATTCTTGGCGCCCTCTTTGATCTTCTCTTGCGCAGACAGAGGCACCGCGCCCGCGACAAGCGCGAGAAGAGCGATGACACCGACGATGTTCCAGGGACGTCGACGAGGTGACGACCTGATGCCGGAACGGTGATCCGCTTGCCCGTGACGATCGTTCGCGCCGTTATCTTGCGTCCGTAGACCTGTTCGGTCGCCTCATCAATCGGGACGAAGGTGCCCTCGAGCGACACGCCGGCGAAGAGCCCACGCGCACGTGAGTCACTCAGGATCTCCGCGCAGAGTGGGCAAGAACACACATAAACGGGCAGAGAGGCTGTGTCAGGGGGGATCGTCCCGCACGCCAAGCCAAAGATTGGTTGTTCGTCTTCGGCGTCAGTTCCTGACCCACCTCCGCGGGGATATGAGGTGAAGTGAACACGTTGTTCACGGTCAGGTGGGTATCCTCGTCGTATGGGCGAGCGACGCAGCCGCAGCATCCAGGAAGACACGGCAACGGACGGCTGGTGGCTCGAGGCTCGATCCACCAGCCGGACACCGCGGAGCCCTATCCAACTCTTCATCCGGACACTGGCCCAGAGCAGAGAGCTGTTCCTGACATCATCGACGTGGGTCGAAGAACAGACGACCCTCGCCGAGTCACGCCAGGGCCGCGACTGAGGCGACGAACGCGGATCGAGTCGAACGGTTGATGGACCTCATCGAGCTGACGTCTTCTTCGATTCGTTGTACGGTGCGTTCTTCTCCAACACGTCGACGAGGTGACGACCTGATGCCGGAACGCTGATCGGCTTCCCCGTGACGATGGTTCGCGCCGTCATCTTGCGTCCGTAGACCTGTTCGCTGGCGTCATCGTCGGGCCGAAGCGACGTGCCCTCGAGCGACACGCCGGCGAACAGGCCGCGCGACCGCGAGTAGCTGAGGATCTCCGCGCGCAGCGACGCATCCGTCGACGCTTCCGCGTTGCGGCCTTTGGGTCCGGCGGCGGCCGAGAGGTTGGCCCCGAGCTTGACCTTGCTGCTGAGCAGGGCGTCTACGCCGCGGTTATTCATCACGAGGAGGACAACATCGGTCGATTCCGCACCGAGCTGCAGGCCGAAGCTGCCGCCTTCGAGCGCATACATCGCGGGCGCGCCCCAGGGGCCGTTGAACGTCTTGCCCGAGCGGCACACCATCGCGCCGCGACCGTAGCTGCCGCCGATGCCCAGCGCCACCTTCGTCATCGAGGGAATGACGATGACGCATTCGGCTTTCTCCAACAGCTCCCGCGGGATGTTGTCGGGGACGTCGAGGACCTCTTGCATCACGACGCCGCAGTTTTCCAGGCGACCTTGTTCCTTGTTTTCCGCCATGAGAGCGGTCGACCCCAACACGAAGCAGAGCGCAAGACTGAGATAACGAAACATGAGTGACCTCATTTCAGCAAGATTTACCGACGCTGAGCGCGGGATTGCCCACCCATGCAGCATGCTACGCGCCGGGCTCGGGAATCGCCTGTGCTGTTGTGAACACGTGGTTCATGGTCAGTGAGGTTACCCTCGTCGCATGGGCAAGAGCAATGGCAAGAGCACACCGAGCTTCAACGCGCAGGCGTTTCTCGACTCGGCCGGGCTCTCGAAAACGATCGTGGAATATGGGCGTTCCGAGTCCATTTTCTCACAAGGCGACCGCTGCGAGAGCGTCCTGCTGCTCCTCGCGCGGTACGGCAAGCAAAACAAGCCGCGGCAGGTGGTGCCGAAGATTTCTCAGGAGACGCTGTCGGAAATGGTCGGCACCATAGAATCACCGCCTGGAACATGGACGGGGTCCGGCTCAAATGTCTACCGTCACCAGCTTCAAGCCTGTCGCCTGGGCAAGGTGCTGCTGGCGTCGATCGAAAGTGACGAAGTATCGGAGCCCGAGCTCGAGCGCCGTGGCGACATGAAGGAGATCGAGGGCGCGGCACCCCATCGTCGGCGTGCATTTCCGGCTGATCTCGCTGGCACGTCTGAGCGTCGCGCGCCACAAGACATCGGCTTGCACATAGCGGCCTTCGGCCACATCCTCGTCAAAGGAGGCCAGTGCATCGGTCAATGCGTCGGCGCTCATGGCTCGACGAAAGGCGGCAAGGCAGATGCCGTTGACGATTTCCAGACTGCCATGCTGAGTGATCGCGAGCGCTCCTCTTGTTCGTGCTCGCCACGCGCTCATTGCCGCCGATTCCGGTTCGTGAACGTATAGTTTCAGCAGCGCGCTCGGATCCGCATACGTCCGATTAGCGCTCGCCACGGTTGGCTTCATGCAGAGCGTTGGCTGCGGCGGCGCTGATCGGACGCGGTTGGTGGCGCCGCAACCGTGCGATGTAATCCTTGGGAGGCGGCGCGTTCTGCGGGCTGGCGGGCGTATACAGGGTCAGCCGGTACTTGGCCGCGCCTCGGTCTGTCACCACGACTTCGCCCTGCCGCTCGACCAGCTTCTTCACCTTGGGGAAGTGATTGCGGAGCTCGCGAACGGTCGCGGTAGCAGCCATGTGAGACAGTGTGTCTCACATGGAGCCGACGCGTCAACCCGCGACGGTCAAGCCAAGTTCATCGACGCGGTGTGAGCTGAAAGCCTGAGCCGGTGTCGACCGCCAGCCCCGGTTCCCCTCGCTCAGATGCCGGCGATCTGACGGTGATTGTTATGCCTCGTGATATTGTGCCGCCTGCGCTCATTGTCGTCTCTACCAACCATCGTACCGTTCGCAGCAGGCGGCTGAGCGGCTCCGTTCGTCGGTGAGCCCGACCGCCACGGTGCTCCGTGATGGGAGCTGGCAGGAGACGCCGTTGCGAAACGTCGTGCCGGGCGACGTATTCCGGCTGTCGGCCGGCGATCTGGTGCCCGCTGATGCACGTCTGCTCGAGTCACGAGACCTCTCCGTTCAGCAATCGATGTTGACCGGCGAGTCACTGCCTGCCGACAAGATGGCCTCCGCACCCAGCCCGGACAGTGCGGCGGGCCCTGGGGACCCTGGGAATGCTGACGCGCCCCATCTCGTCTTCCTCGGGACCAGTGTCGTCAGTGGCACCGGAACGGCGCTCGCCACCGCGACGGGTCCGAAGACCGTGTTCGGCGACATTGCCGTGCGTCTGCGGAGCCGAGTTCCGGAAACCGAGTTCGAACACGGGTTGCGGCGGTTCAGTCTGCTGATTCTCCGGACGACCGTCGTGCTGGTGCTGTTCATCCTGCTGATGGGCATCGCCTTCAAGCACGACGCGTTCGAGTCGCTGCTGTTTGCCGTGGCGCTGGGCGTCGGCCTCACGCCAGAGTTCCTCCCGATGATCAGCTCCGTCACGCTCACGCAGGGCGCGCTGCGGATGGCGCGAGACCAGGTGATCGTGAAACATCTCGCGGCCATTCAAGACTTCGGCAGCATCGACGTGCTGTGCAGCGACAAGACGGGCACACTCACCACCGGGGTGATGCAATTCGATCGTGCCGTGGCTCCGACCGGTGCCGCAGTGCCGCGGCCGCTGACGCTCGCCTACATCAACAGTCGGTTCGAGACCGGGATCCGCAGTCCGCTTGATGCCGCGATTTTTCACCAGGCGGCAGCCGATGTCACGGGATATCAGAAGATCGATGAAATCCCGTTCGACTTTGAGCGCCGCCGTCTCTCCGTGGTCGTCGAGGCGCCGGACGTCGGTGGTCGTCGACTCCTCATCACCAAAGGTGCGTCCGACGATCCTCGGCCTGTCGACCGCGTTCGAGGCGGGAGGTCAGGTCGCACCGCTCGACGCAACCACGAGACAGGCGAGCGTGGCGGTCCACGAGCGATTGAGCGCGGACGGTCTGCGCGTTCTGGCGGTCGCGTACCGCTGGCTGGAGCCGCGGGACGCCTACTCGCGCGACGATGAGGTCGATCTCGTTTTCGCCGGCTTCGTCAGCTTCGCGGACCCCGTCTTGCCTGATGTCGCCGATGTGCTGGCGGAGCTCAAGCGTGACGGCGTGACGGTGAAGATTCTCATCGGCGACAACGAGCTCGTTGCGCGCCACGTGTGCAGGAGCATTGCGCTCGATGATCAGCAGATCGTGACGGGTGACGACATTGCGCGGATCGACGATGCGGCGCGGCCGCTTGCCGGCGTGCGCGACATTGTCGACGCCGCCGTGGGAAGCGAGCACGCGTTGCTCCTGAAGCGCGACGGGACCGTCATCGGCTGGGGTCACAATGCCGCGTGCGAAGTGGGCAACGGCGATCCGGCTTCGAAGGTGAAGAACCCGGACTTGCCGACGATGTACACGCCGGTGCTATCGGTTATGCCGCGATAAAGCGCCGCTCGGCTGCCGCCAAGTCTCGTTCCTCGCCGCCACGGTCGATTTTTGCTCACGCTCTCAGCGCTTCCTCTGGTGTCTGACAGAGGGTGACGGACGACCCGCGCGTGCGCTGCTCGTCATCGCGCGACACCAGCGTGGTCCCGTACCTGCGAGCGACGGCGAGGTACACGGCGTCGGCTCCGCGTAGCCGATGGCTGGCTGCCAGCTCAGCCGCCTGTCGTGCCATCGCGGGCGTCAGCGGCACGAGCGTCACGTGCGGAAGTGCGGCGGTCGCGTTTGCGTACTGCAGGGCGCCGACGCTGTCGTCGCTGGCCCGAGCCACAGCCGACGCGATTTCCGGAACAAGAAGCGCGGGCACAATCACCGGATCGCCGCGTTCCTGAATCGCGGTGAGGATCTGCAGGCTCTCTGTGTGACCCTCTTCGTGGGGATCAAACGCGTTGACGAAGACGCTCGCGTCGATCGTGTATCGGAGACTTTTGGGTTTTCTTGTTCGGCTGGACCGGCGCGGGACACGTTTAGCGGAGGTCATTTCTATCGTCGCCCGGTCGAGAGGAGACGGACGCCGCTCACCTCTGGGCGGAACCGGCGTTCAAGCCGGCGGCCGGCGCGCACGAACGTATTCCATGCCGCCGCGGCGTCTGCATCGTCAGCCGTCTGAGACGCGCCGTCCGCCGCGTCGAGGGGCAGAATCACGCCGACGGCTCGACCTCGGTGCGTCAGGATGTACGAAGCTCGCGAATCTCTCACCTGACGCAAGATACGTGCTGCGTGCGTTTTCAGCTCTCGAACGCCAACGACGTTTCTTGGCGGTCTCGCCAGGCTCAAGCCCCTTAAGTGGTCTCTCATGTGACCACATTAATTCAGTTGGAATCGAAGGTCAAGGATTCGAGTAGATTTTGTTATGTTCGAGGGACGCGCGTCGTACCCGTCGTTGCGGAGGTTCCGGTTACGGCGACCACGCTACGCCTGTCCCGAACGCGTCTTCGCCTGTTCCATGGCGATCTGGTTCACGTGCGACAGCGCCCGTGCGCCTGATGCGCCTTCGATGGCTTTGACGGCGATGTCTTGAACCTGCTGCTTCGCCTCGTCGAGCTGCTTCTGAAGCGCCGCCATCTGTGCCGTCTGTCTGGCGACGCTCTCCTCGAGCGTCTTAATCTGAAGCTCGGACAGACGCCGGTCGGCTTCGCCCTCCTTCGTCATCAGCAGGACCTGCTGTTCGAACCGCTGCTCGGTCTGGTGTGTCGCCTCGCTCTTTGCCCGCTCCGTTTCAGCCTGAAGCCGGGATGGGAAGCCGCCGACCTCCTGCTGGAGCCGGAGGAATTCTTCTTCGCGTTCTTTGTTTGCCCCTTGCCGCTCCTGCCAACTCTTCTCGAGTGTCTCCTGCTTTTCTCTGTTCCTCTTCTCGAGCGCGCGCACCTCCTCGTCGTATTTTCCTGGGTCTTCTTTCGGTCGATGGTCTTCTTGTACTCGTACTCCTCGGTCTCGCGCTGGCGCTGCTTTTTCAGGTTCTCGTCGTACTCTTTCTCGGCGCGTTCATGCGCTTTGAGCTCAGCGTCCCATGCCGCGCGCCGAGCCGACATCTCCGCTTCCAGCGCCTGGCTCTTCGAGCCGTGGTCCTGCACGAGCCGATCGAGCGCCGTCGCCGCGATGTCAATCTTGTGCAGGCGCTCCAACTCGGCGCGCTCCAGCGCCACCGCCTGGCGGATCATCGCAAGGCGCTGTACCTCGGCGATCAGGTTGTCCGACACCTCGGCTAGAGCTTTTGAGATCTGCATACTCAGCGCGGAGATACTCTGTGCCACGCCTTCGACGGACAGGACCTCGACCGCTTGTCGAACTTCCGCCTCTTTAAGCTTGGCGGCCTCTTCCACTTTCGCGTTCCTGGCTTCCCGCGTGGCTGTCACATCCTCACGGATTTTGAGAAACTCCTACTCCACGTCGGCCTTGCTTCGACGTGGACGCGCTGTTGCCGCCGCTTTGGCCATGGTCTGTTACCTTTCTATCGGGAAGGGCCTCGCCAAGCGAATGCCCTTCGACTCGCTGGTTTACCAGCGAGTCCGCCTTCGCGCTGCGCGCTACGGCTGACAACCTTCGCGTGGCTCGCCGACCGTAGCTCACGCGTATGTTGGCAGGCGTGAGCGTGAGGTTGGTGCGGAAGGGGGGATTCGAACCCCCACGCTCTTGCGAGCGCCAGCCCCTCAAGCTGGTGCGTCTGCAAGTTCCGCCACTTCCGCGTGGAGGTAAGAATTCACCGAAACGTCAAATGTACAGCCAAGCAGGCTGGTTCGTCTGCCG
>JAHFUI010000056.1:14615-25341 GCA_023265175.1 Acidobacteriota bacterium | reverse complement strand
GATCGAACGTCTTCGCGCCAGGAGAGAACTGAACGAGGAAGTCGACGTCGCTGTCAGACCGGGCGTCGTCATGCAGGACGGAGCCAAAAAGGGCAAGCCGCTCAACACCGAGCGCGCGGATCTCCGGTTCGGACGCGACGAGACGTTCCACCGTCAGTTCTCGCGTAAGAGGGCTCTGGGCCATCGACACACTCTACCCTCACTCAGGTTTCTGAGCCAACAGCGAGACGAGAGGCATAACGTTCGCGCTCACCCGCGGCCGCTCACGCCATCTTGCGGCCGTCGGGTGCCGCGCGGTGTTGGGCAGCCGGTCGGCGTGTCAGTCGCGAGGCGAAGTCGCGGAGCCACTGTCGTTGCTCGTCCGTCTCGGGAACATCGAGACCTCGTGACTCCTTGATCGCTCGCAGGGCTGCGGGCATGCCTTGACCTTCAGCCACGAGAACAGCCCCAGCAATCAGTCCAGAGCGCCCGATACCTTGACGACAGTGGATGGCGACGCTTCTTCCTCGATCGAGTGCATCGACGACGTTGTTGACCAGTTCGGCTGCTGACTCATCTGATGCAGGGATTCCGCGATCCGGGATTGGGAAGGACGCGAACTCGACTCCGCTGGCGGCCGCCGCCTGTGCTTCGCCTTCCAGGTCCAACTGGGCTTGCTCGTCGCGCTCGAGAAGAGAGACGACGCTATCGATACCGGCCTCGCGCCACGACTTCGTTTCGTCGGCGAGCCAGTCGCCGCCGCGCGGTCGCAGCAGGATCCCCAGCCGCCCTGGCCAGGGCCCCCGCACCCAAAACACTTTGGCTCGCATCATCTCAATCAGGATCGATATGCAACTCCGGCGGCAACACTTCTCGAGGCAGCGCGTCGATCTCGAACCCACGTTCGCGCAAGACCGCCAGCCGGTGGTGCCCCTCCAGCACGGTACCATCCGGCCTGGTCTTCAGCGCACCGGGCTGTCCTGGCTCCAGCGACCGAACAAGATCAGTCGTCGGACGAAGCCGAAATTGCGCGAGCTTCACAGGACTCAGGGTCGCCTCCGCGTGCAAGAACCGGAGCAGTGGTTTCAATCGCTCCGAGAATTGTATGCCGGATTCTTCGATCGCGGTTCGTGAGTCTCTCTTCGTCTGCCCAACTCATATTCAACCGATTCAACCGTACAGAGAGGACAGCACGCACATTCTTCACGTCGTCGGAGCCATACCCAATGAGGAGCCCGTTTTGGTCATTACTGACGGGCTCCTAGGCAGACTTTTGCCGATATTTTTCGAACTGGCAGAAAAACAGCGCCGTAAACAGTTGAACGATAAGCCGTTGTCGCTGATGTCAATTTCTCTTGACTGCCAGGATCAGCCCCGTAAGATGCCGGCCTCACAGAACGCACGGAGCGGGTGAGACGGGAATCAAGGAGAGCCATGCACATCCTTCACGTCGTAGGTGCCCGACCGAATTTCATGAAGGCCGCGCCCGTCATCGCGGCGTTCCGGGAATACGGCGTCCGTCAGACACTGGTGCACACCGGCCAGCATTACGACGCGTTCATGTCGGACATCTTCTTCCAGCAGTTGGGGATTCCCGAACCGGACTTCAACCTCGCGGTCGGCGCCGGCTCTCACGCCGCGCAAACCGCAGAAATCATGTCGCGGTTCGAGCCGGTCGTCATCGCCGCGAACCCGGACCTGGTCGTGGTCTACGGCGACGTCAACTCGACGCTCTCGGCCGCTCTCGTGTGCGCGAAGCTCAGGATCCCCGTCGGACACGTCGAGGCCGGCCTGCGGTCGTTCGACCGGGACATGCCGGAAGAGATCAACCGGATTCTCACCGACCAGCTCGCCGACCTCCTGTTCACCCCGTCGGAAGACGGCGACCTGAACCTCCTTCGCGAAGGGATCGACGGACAGAAGATCTATCGGGTCGGCAACGTGATGATTGACACGCTGGTGAAGCTGCTGCCGGCGGCCAAGCGGGTGACGCGCGCCGATGACGTGTTCGAGTCGCCCTACGCGCTCGTGACTCTGCACCGGCCCAGCAACGTCGACGATCCGGCCACGCTCGACAGCGTGATTCGCACGCTCGACACGCTGAGCAGGGAGATCCGCATCGTGTTCCCCGTTCATCCGCGGACGCGGAAGCAGCTCGAATCGCTGCGGGGGTGGACGCCTGGACGAAACATTCAACTCATCGATCCGGTCGGGTACCTCGAGTTCCTGGCGCTCCAGCTTCACGCCGTCCTCGTCGTGACCGATTCCGGCGGCATCCAGGAAGAGACGACGTACCTGGGCGTTCCGTGCCTGACCGTGCGCAACAACACCGAGCGTCCCGTCACGACGACAATCGGCACCAACGTGCTCGTCGGCCAGGATCGGGAGACGCTGCTGAGCGAAGCCCGGCGGGTCTTGTCAGGGCGGGCGAAAAAGGGAGGCATTCCGCCGCTGTGGGACGGCCGCGCAGCGCACCGCATTGCCCAGATCGCGCTCTGCGCATACGTCGAGCGGGTTGGCGTGCCGTTTGAAGTCGCGCGCGCGGGGCGATGATGATACGCGTCCCTTTGGCTGAGATGTCGGCCGCGGGCTCGGGCACGTGGTGGCCGACCGTCGCGTCGCTCCGCCGTCGTTTCTATCCGGATGTCCTGCGGCGCGATCCGGTGGCGGCCTTCGTCGACGTGCTGGCGCGGTCGGTCAAGCCGACCGATCGCGTGCTGGATCTCGGCGCCGGCGCGGGCGAGCTGAATACGTACGCGCTCAAAGGGCGGGTCCGGCAGATCGTCGGCGCCGACCTCGATCCGCGGGTGACCGGTAACCCGCTGCTCGACTTCGGACTTCGAGCGGACATCGGCACGCTGCCGTTCCAAGACGGATCGTTCGATGTGGTGTTCTCGATCTACGTCCTGGAGCACGTCGAGAGCCCCGCCGCGCTCGCCGCCGAGATTGCACGGGTCCTTCGCCCGGGCGGCGTGTGCCTGGCGCTCACGCCGAACATCTTCCATTACGTCACGCTGCTGTCCCGGCTGACCCCGACCCGATTTCACCGCCGTGTGAACGCGTGGCGGGGCCGGCCGGCGGAGGACACATTCGAGACCTTCTACCGGTTCAACTCGCGACGCGCGCTCGAACGGCATTTCGGCCGAGCGGGGCTCGGCCCTCTCCGCATCGACACCATTGAGGTTCAGCCGAGCTACCTGACGTTCAGCCTGCCGACCTACCTCATGGGCGTCGGCTACGAGCGGCTGGTCAATGCGACGGAACTGCTGTCACCGATCAGGGTCAACCTGTTGGCGACGTTCAGAAAGCCGGCCACAGATGTTCGCACCAGCCGTCAATAACGCCGGTCACCGGCCGGACGCCGTGCGGCAGCGGCCACACTGGTCCGAGGCGCTGGCGCATCCGATTCGCAGCTTTCACACGGTTCGACATCTGCACGCGAAGCAAATCATCTATCGCGCGCTCCGCAGCGTTCAGCCGGTGAGGAGAACTACGTTCGATCGCCCGGTGCCGTCGATGCTCCGGCGCACCTCGGTTCACCCATGTGACGTCACCAGCAGTATGTTCGATGGCCGCAGCTTCTGCTTCCTGAACCGGCGGATCGTCTGGGGTGGCTCCGACCGGTGGCAGCCCGCGGGGGCGGACGATCTCTGGGTCTTCAACCTGCACTACTTCCGATATCTTCCTGGAATTCCTTCGCATGCAGCGCAGGCGCTTCTCGCGGACTGGATGTCTGTCCATCACGGTCCGCACGGCGCGGGGTGGCATCCGTACCCGATCTCGATACGCGTGCGCGAATGGACGGAGTGGCTGTGCGAGCATCGCGCGGCGGATCCCGCTCTGCGGTGGGCGATGACCGAGAGCATCGCCCGACAGGTGGAATGTCTCGCGCATCGCCTCGAGCTCGACGTGATGGGAAACCATCTGCTGGAGAACGCCATCACACTCTGCTGGGCCGGGCTGAGCTTCGCCGGCATGCGGGCCGATGAATGGCTCTCTCTCGGCGCCCGGTTGTTTCTTCGCGAGCTTCGCAATCAGACGCTGCCGGACGGCTCGCACTACGAGCGCAGTCCGATGTATCAGGCACTCCTGGCGGAAGCGATCCTGCGGCTGAGCGAGGTCGCCGGGCAGTCCGCGAAACCAAAGGCCGCCGAGATCCATGCGGCATCGCGAGATGCCGGTCGCCGGATGCTTCGATCGCTGGCGAGAATGGTCCATCCAGACGGGCAGTACGCGCTCGTCAACGACACCGCGTTCGGTGTCGCACCGACGCTCGAGTCGCTGACCGCGCGCTTTGGCATTCCGGTGGAGGTGTCGGATCCACGGCGTCACCTCTGGTCGCTCGGCGCGAGCGGCTATGCCGGGTACTGTCACGAGCAGGATCGGTACCTGATCTTCAACGCCGGCCCGATCGGTCCGAATCATCAGCCGGGGCACGGACACGCCGACATGCTGTCGTTCGAGTTGAGCTCGCGGGGGCGCCGCGTGATCACCGACACGGGCGTCATGACGTACGCACCGGGGGCGGCGCGCCGGCACGATCGGAGCACGGCCGCGCACAACACCATTGAAATTGACGGCCACGATCAGTCCGAGCTGTGGGGGGCTTTCCGTTGTGGCCGTCGACCCTCCGTCGCCCGCATGTGGACCGAAGAGCGCAGCGACGGCGCCACTCTCCTGGGGCGATACCGTGGTCCGAGGCGCCGTTGGGGGGCGGTCGGCCACGAGCGCCGGATTTTCAGCAACGGCCGCCTGCTCGCCTTCAGCGACGTGGTGACCGCCGCCGGCCCGCACAGTGCGGCGGTGCGGCTGCACGTTGCGCCCGGTCTGCAGCTTCGCCGGAGTCGCAACGCGTGGACGATTGTGGAACCCGGCGGCCGGCCGATTGCGGCGCTGGCGGGAGACGGACTCCCGTGGAGTGAATCCGCGTCACCCTACCATCCGGAGTTCGGCCGGGAGGTCGAACGCCCGTGCCTGCATGCGAGCGTGAGCTTTCGCGACAGGCTGAACCTCAAGTGGTTGCTCACTCTGAGCTGACGCACAGAGGGCCTTATGAGAATCCTGTTTCTCTCGCACTATTTTCCGCCGGAAGTCAACGCGCCGGCCGTGCGCACGTTCGAGCACTGCCGCGAGTGGGTCAAAGCCGGACACGACGTGCACGTGATCACCTGCGTACCCAGCCATCCCGCCGGTGTGGTGTTCAGAGGATATCGGTCGCGGTGGTATCAACGGGAAGAGCACGAGGGCATCGTGGTGCACCGTGTGTGGACGTGGCTGGCGGCCAACAAAGGCATTCTCAAACGCACGCTGAACTTCGTCTCGTTCGTGCCATCGGCCGTCTGGCGCGCGATGGCGCTGGGCTCATTCGACGTCATCGTCGGCACCTCGCCCCAGTTCTTCTGCGCGGTGGCCGCGTGGATTGCGGCATCGGCCAAGGGGACGCCCTGGATTTTCGAGCTCAGGGACCTGTGGCCGGAGTCGATCGCCGCGGTGGGGGCGAAACGCCGGTATATGCCGATGGGCCTGCTCGAGTGGCTGGAGCTTCACCTGTACCGGCGTGCCTGCGCCGTGACGTGTCTCAGTCAGTCGTTCGTTCGCAATCTCGCCGGCCGTGGCATCGCGCCATCGAAGTTGTCGTACGTCCCGAACGGGGTCCAGACGACGTTCTGGGCGGCCGGTTCCCGCACGCGCGGCCGAAGCGCGCTTGGGATCGACGAGCGGAGCTTCGTGGTCAGTTATGTGGGTACCGTGGGCATGGCGCACGATCTCGGCACCGTGCTCGAGGTCGCCAAGCGGCTCCGGCACGAGCGTTCCGACGTCCGGTTCGTCATCGTCGGAGACGGCGCGGAGCGCCAGATGCTCAGCGACCGCGCGGCGGCCGAGGGCCTCAGCAACGTGACATTCACCGGCCTCGTGCCGCGCGAGCGAATTCCGGACTATCTGGCTGCGAGCGACATCTCGCTGGTGACGCTCAAACGATCCGACCTCTTCAAGACTGTTCTACCGTCCAAGATGTTCGAGGCGATGGCGGCTGCGCGTCCCGTCGTGCTCGCGGTCGAAGGGGAAGCCAAACAGGTCCTCGATCGCGCCGCCGCCGGGTTGGCCGTCGCTCCCGGCGACCCCAAAGCCATGGCCGATGCGGTGATTCGGCTTGCCGGCGATCATGAGCTCTGCCACATCATGGGCCTCGCGGGAAGACAATTCGTCGATCGTGAATTCAGTCGCGCGGTGTGGGCGGACCGGTATCTGGATGTCCTCGAGCAGGCGAGCCGAAACAGATCGGCCGCCCCGGTGCCGCAACCCGACGCTTCACCGATGGCTTGAATCATGAAGCTCATTCTCTTCCTTGGCCCTGCCATCGCCGCCGCGGTCACGAGCTACCTCCTGACGCCGCTGGCCGGGAGGCTGGCCGTGTTTGTCGGCGCTCTCGATCAACCAGGGCCACGAAAGATCCACAGCCGGCCGATCCCCCGGCTCGGCGGGCTCGCCGTGATATCCGCCGTTGGCATCGTGGCGATCGCGGCCGGCCGCGTGTCGCCGTGGGCGGGCTGGCTGGCGCCGCAACGGCTGTACCTCGGCGTGGCGCTGGGTGCGATCCCGATCATTGCCGTGTCGATCCTGGACGACATCAAAGCGCTGAGAGCGGGACCCAAGTTCATGGCCCATCTGTGCGGCGCTGCAATTGCCGTCGCGCTTGGCGTGTCGTTGCACGATGCCGTGCACCTGTTCGGCCACACGATCGCGATCGGATGGCTGGCATTCCCGCTGTCGGTCCTGTGGCTGGTTGGCACGACCAACGCCTTCAACATCGTCGACGGCCTTGACGGATTGTCCGCCGGGTTGGCGCTCATCGCCGCGGTCACTCTCAGCGGTGTGTTCCTGGCGGCGGACCAGACCGCGATGGCGTCCGCGGCGCTGGTCATCGCGGGAGGCGTCGCCGGCTTCCTGCCGTACAATCTGTTTCCCGCCCGGATGTTCTTTGGCGATACCGGTGCGACCGCGATTGGCTTCTGCCTGGGTGCGTTCGCGCTCAGAGGTGGCGCGACGCTCTCGGCGGGACTCGGCGTACTCCTCCCCGTATTCGTCCTCGGCCTGCCGATTGCCGAAACGCTGATTTCGATGGCGCGCCGCCTCCTCAAACGGATGGAGCAGAAAGACGCGGGAGGCGTCTTCGAGCCCGACCGCAATCACATGCACCATCGATTGCTCGCGCTCGGCATCGACCATCCTCGCGCGGTCTTCATCCTATACGGTGCCGGCGTGGTGCTTGCCGCGGCGGCGTTGATGTCGACTTTTCTTTCGGCGGGGAACTCGGCGCTGCTCGTCGTCGCGCTCTTGCTGAGCGGCTTCCTCGGCGTTCGGCGGCTCGGGTACGACGAGTTCGCGATCATCCGCACCGGAGCGGTCCTCCGGGCCTACGAGGCTCCCGTACTGAACAAGTCGATGTTTGCGGTGTTGGTCGACCTGATGATTGTCGCGACCGCCGCTGTCCTGGCGGTCGCCCTGAAGACTGACTGGAGCGTCGTTGACAGCCGTCGCGAAGTGTTCTCGATGGTCGGGGTCCTGGCGCCGGTGACGATCAGCGTGTTCTGGCGCATGGGCCTCTATCGGGGGACCTGGCGCCTGGCCGGGGTCGATGACTTCGTGCGCGCCGGCTGCGGGGTTCTCATCGCGGCGGTGCTCGGGATGACCGCTCGGATGCTGCTGTCGCTCGCGCAACCGTCGCTCTCGCTCTTTTCGATCTACGCCCTCGTCGCGATCGTCCTGGTGACCGGCTCCCGGGCGTCCTATCAGGTCCTGCAGGCGTGCCGGTGGCGTGAGGGCACGGCCGGCTCACCCACGTTGATCTATGGCGCCGGACGGAAAGGAGCCACCGCGCTGCGCGAGCTTGCCGCGGACCCCAGTTCCGCGCTTCGGCCGGTCGCGTTCATCGACGACGACCGGCAAAAGGAGGGACAGCTGGTGAGCGGCGTCCCGGTCGTCGGATCGATCCACGCTGTGGAGCGCGCGATTCGCCGATTCGCGATTCAGACGGTGATCGTCGCCTGCGATGGGTTGCCACCCGCCCGGCTGGAGGAACTTGGTCGGTTGTGCGAAGAGGCAAGCGTCAGGATGTTGAAATTGCGCATGAGCATCGACACCTTGGCCGGCGTCGGCGCGCGCGCCTTCTCGGCAACGGCCGCATCGGCGATATGGGCGGGCCAGAAGGCGGGCGTCGAGCGGACGGTCCTCCAGCAGGCGCTTGCGGCGACGAAAGCCGTCTCGCCGGCCCTGGCCGCGACACGCCGCGATGCCCGCCCGGCGCCGAATCTGCGGTTCGAGCAGGCGTTCATACGCGGATTCGAGGTTCCAGCCGTTGCGACCGGGCGCTGTCCGGCGTGCCGAGCCCGTACGCTCCGGCGGTCTCATGGCAGAACGATGGCCGAACGCGTGCGCAAGAAGCTGACGCAGAAGCGTCTCTTCCGGTGTGAAGATTGTGGATGGCGTGGGTGGAGTCACATCGTCGATCCCTGCATGTACGGCACGCCCGCCGTATCGAACGTCCCGCCTTTGGATCCCGTCGATCCGCTTCTGCACCGGAGCCCGGCAGCCCGTGCCAGTTAGCAGGCGAGGGCGCCGCCTGGGAGCGTGCCTGTGAATTGTGAACACGCTCCTAGGAGCCCGTTTCGGTCATTACTCGGACGGGCTCCTAGGTTGAGCGCGCGCGAACGCGTTCACGTGGGCCTGGTCGTCGCCGTGATTGCGTGGGGCGCGCTGGCCTTCGGCGCCGTGTATCCCTGGGCCTATCGACCGCTTGCCGCAACCTGCCTGGCCTGTGGGGCGATCGGTCTTCTGTCTCCCACGCGCCGGACGCTTCCGAGGCAGGTCGTCGTGGCGCTCGCGGCCCTCGCCTGCGCGACGCTCGTACAGCAGCTTCCGCTTTCCCGTGCCGCGCTGGCGCAGATCAGCCCGGCGACCGTCGAAGTGCTCGGCCGCTACGATGTCCTGTTCGCTGCCGGATTCATTCAGGATCACGCCCTGTCAATCGCTCCAGCCCGCACGTGGACCGGATTGATTCTGCTCGCGTGCTTCGCCACGTTCTGGGTCGGACTGGCCGTCAGCCTGCACGACAAGCTGATCATCCCCGTCGTGCAATGCCTCATCGGCCTCAGTGCTGGAATCGCCGCGCTCGCCATCGCGCAGATGGGCGGAGCCACCGGGAAGGTGTACGGCTTCTGGCAGCCGGAATTCGCGGGTGCGCCCTTCGGGCCGTTCGTCAACCGCAACCATTGCGCCGGCTGGCTGGTCATGAGCGCGCTGGTTGGGTTCGGATATTTCAGCGGGTTGCTGGCCCGCTCGATGCGCGACCGCGCTTCGTCGTGGCGGGCGCGTGTCGTCTGGTTCTCGACGCGGGAGGCGAGCCGCCTCATCCTTGTCGCGGCCGGGCTCATCATCGTGACCCTGGCCGTACTCTTCTCGGCCTCCCGGTCGGGCATCGCGTCGATGGCCGTCGGTCTGACCGCGCTCGTGACGCTCCGCGCCGTGAGGTTACGGCACCGCGCGGGGCGCGTCGCGTTTCTGATGTCCATATCGCTGGTGGTCGTGTTGTGCGTCGGCTGGGCGGGTTCCGACACCCTCGTTCGCCGCTTCGGCACTTTTCACGACGACAGCCTGGACGGCCGTCTTGGCGCGTGGCGGGACGCCATGGCGGTGGCGCGGCGATTCCCCGTTGCCGGAACCGGGTTGAACACCTTCGATGTGTCGATGCTGTTCTACCAGACAACACACGTCGACAAGATCTACACCGCGGCACACAACGACTACCTCCAGTTGGCCGCAGAAGGGGGCGTCTTGCTGGCGGCGCCCATCCTGCTTCTGGTCGTTGTGACGGTTCGGGAAGTGTGGGGCCGATTTGCGGACCGCTCCGACACACCGGTCGTCTACTGGGTGCGGGCCGGCGCGGCATCAGGACTGCTGGCGATCGCCGCCCAGGAAGCCGGCGACTTCAGTTTGCAGATGCCGGGTAACGCTGCGCTCTTCTGCGTCCTCGCCGCGATCGCACTGCACCGTTCCGTCCCGATCTCTCCAGCTCGGACTTGATCTCGCTCGGGACGCTCCCCTCTCAAGACACAGCGCGTCTTTCCAATGGAACCGGTCGGAGGTCTGTGTCGCCGGCGCGGATCAGCGGCCGATCGCCGAGAGCCTGGCGCTTCGCACGGCAAGCGACACTTCAACCGCGCTCGCGGCTATGCCGAGCACGAGCGCGGTTTTCGGCTTGGTCTTGCGGAGCTCCCGCAGGCCGTAGACGAAGGCGGTTGCCATAACGCTCTTGCTGAGAGCGAACGGTACAGGAGAGTTCTGCCACCACGCGCCGAAGCCGCGTTCCCGGGCTGCGCCTCGTTGAATCTGGTACATCGATATCGACACGTCCGCGGCCGCCGCCGCCACAAACGTTCCGACGACGAAGCGTAGCGGCCGGTCCGGGACTGACGACTGCGAGCTGACGACCGCCGGTGCCGAGCCAGAATCCGGCGCCGCCGGCGCTAGGAGCGTGTCCGAGAAATGAGAACACGCTCCTAGTAGGCCGGCTTCGCCGGCACAAACGCCATTGATTCGAAGAACAACCGCGCGCGGCCTACTAGGAGCCCGTTCAGCATTACTCGGACGGGCTCCTAGCGCGATCGCACGTTCGACTGCTCTTGCGAGCCCCGGCTCCGCAACGTCTGCTTGCGCGTGCAGGTCCGCAACGTCTGCTTGCGCGTGCAGG
>JAHFUI010000056.1:0-14515 GCA_023265175.1 Acidobacteriota bacterium | reverse complement strand
TCCGCAACGTCTGCTTGCGCGTGCAGGTCCGCAACGTCTGCTTGCGCGTGCAGGCTCGTCGTCAGCGTGAGGAGCGCGAGGATTCCTGAGAGCACGCGCAACAGGCCGACGGGGCTCGAACGGCGGTTCGGCTGGTTCATGAACGGCTCTTTGATGTCCGGGCACGAAGAATTCGCGCGGGGAATGATGATCAGACAATAGAGGAGATCGCGCGCGCGGAGGAACCTTTCAGCGCCTTGCGGCGAGATTTATCGATTTCTGGAAGACCAACGGCGCGGCCAGAGGTGACTAAAATCTACGTGAGCATCGATCGGGTCGAGAGCACGGCTTTGCAAGTAGCAACGCTGATGGGTCCATTTTGGTCCATTTTGTCTGCTGAATTGGTCTGTCGCAGCGCCGGCAACGACGCTCGCCTCAAAAACATTCCCGAAAAAGCGCCACATTGCGAGGCTCTGATGGCGACCTGCTTGCACTTGGGCAGCGGCAATGGATCGCGGCGATACCGAAGCGTCCTGGCACGGCGATCCAGTTCGCCCTCTATACTTTTCGGATACCCGAGCGCTGTTTGGCGGAACAGCCCTTCTGTCCGGGCTGGCTCGGTGGAAGTGGCTCGAGGCGCTCCGGCTTCGATTCGATCTTGCGATCGAAGTGCTCGACGTGAACCTCGATCTCGTCTTCGATCCCTTACCGGACATTCACCCGTCGGCCGTGCTGCAGGCGGTTGTGCAGACTCGACGCGACGCCGCCCTCCGCGACGCCGCGGCGCTGATTGCCCGCTCGGCAAGACCCCAATCGTTCAGAGCAGACGGGTTGATCATCCGGATGTTTCCGTTGCTCGCGCGCGAGTCCACGCCGCCGGTCACCCTCGGATTCCTGTTGATCGCCGATTCCCGGACGACGGACGTCGAACCCGACATTGGCCGGCTCGAAGAGATCGACCGGCGTCTCGATGGGGCCGGGCAGTGGCTGGTGGCGGCCGTCGAAGCGGCGTTGCAGGCCTCAACGTCCGATGCCCCGCAGACCCGAGCTTCTCAGCGGCTCGTGGGAGTCATCGACGTCATCGACGAGCTCAGTCGCCGCAGCGATCCGCGCGAGATCGTCAACTTGACGATGGAGGCGATCGCGCTGTGGTTCGACGCTGACGTAAGAGTGTACCGTCAGACCGTTTCCGGCTCGTTCAACCTGTACGCGTGCTTGCCCGGCGTGCACGTGCCTGAACCGGTTGCCGAGCTGGCAGGTCATCAGATCTGGGGGCGCGAAGACGTGTTCACATTCGATTCTGTGCACGATGTCGAGAAGTTCGGCTGGGACCTGCCGTTCACGAACACCCTGTTCGTACCGATCGGTGTCGAGGAATCGACCGAGTGGCTGCTGACGGTGTCGGAAGCGACGGAGGATCCATCAATCCGCATCACGCTGGGCGTTGTCGGTCGCGTCGTCAGCGCCTTGCTGACCGACCGTCAGCGCCAGGCGTCGGATCGGCTCGGACGGAAGCTCAGTTCGATCCTCGCGTTCGGAGACGCACCATTCGATGCCATCGCGCGGATCGCTCTCGAAGCCGTCGGCCTCGAAACCGGTGCGGAATCCGCGCGGGTGGCGATCTACTACCCGGCCGATGGCGTGCCGGTTGTGTCGCTCGCCTGGGGACGCACCGTTGACGAGGCCGTTCCATTCGTGGAAGCCGGGACGATCGATGTCACGCCGGAGACCGTCACGGTGGGCACGGCGGCGGGCGCCGGTGCGGTCGCGGTGCTGGCGCTGCGATGGTCTGGAGCGGCGCTGCGCACTCCGCCGGCCGTTCGTGTGGCGCGCTCGGCGGGGGCGATCTTCGGCATCTGGCTGTCCGGTGCGCTCATCAAGCACCGCGACGTGCGCGTACCGACTGAAAGCGAGTACTCGCCCGAATTCGTGGGCCGGGTGCGCGAGCAACTGGATCGGCTGGGTCGCCTGAAGGTTGGAGGCGCGGTGGCGGTGGTGCTTCCGGCGGCCGCCGCGCCAACCGGCCCCGAGCTCGACGATCTCGTGCATGTCGTTCAAGAGCAGGTTCGATCGTCCGATGTCGTCGGCATCATCGAGGCGATGGGCGCCGCCGTACTGCTGCCGGAGGCCACGCGCGACGTGGCCTCGGCGGTCGTCGGGCGTCTGGCGCTGGCGGCGCGCGCGCAGGGTCTGTCTGCGACGAAGGTCGGCGTGGCAACGTTCACGCAATTCTCCGAATCTCCGGAGACTCTCTTGCACCGGGCGCTCATGAATGCGCGACACGGATCATCGTTGTCGTGACTCCAAGACATCGCCTGGGCGACCGTCGCGAAGATGTACGGTTTGAGATTGCGGGAAACCTATGGGGGGCGCTCGAGTTCCGCGAGGATGTCGTCGTTCGCAATATCGGCCAGGGGGGCATGATGACCGAGGCGACCCCGACGTTCGCGTTGGCATCCGCTCGCGTTGCCGAGATCTCGCTGAAACGCAGCAGGAAAGAACTCACCGCGATTGTGCGGCACGTCTCCCCGGTGTCGAACGAAGGCGGAACCGGCCGGTGTCTCGTGGGCCTCGAATTCGCGAACATCTCGCCGTCGGAACGTCTCGAGATCGAGCAGCTACTCGCCGAGTAGCTGGACCATCCAGGATAGCTGCCTAGGCCGTCAGCCCGGGAATTCACCCCGGCGCGAGACTTTTATCGCGTCAAGTGCCCAACCTAAAGGTCGCGGCCGCGCGGCAGACTCCAGGCGGAGAACGCGCGGATGCCTCACTTCCTTTGTGATCAGTCACTTCGAGGCAAACAAATGTCTCCTTCCCGGTTGGCGGTTCGTTTGCACCATGGACCGTCGTCCCGTCACGCTTTCAGTTGCAGCGGACTAACCACCCATGGCCCAACCGACGACCGAACGTCGCCAAGTAACGCGCATTGAGCCGCCGGAGTCGCGGCGGCTTTCTCTCAATGTGTCCCTGAGCGTGCAGGTGCTCGACATCAGCAGGTCGGGGGTGTCACTCGGCTCGAAGGCCGAGATCCGCATAGGCGATCGCGCACAGTTGCGAGTGACGGTCGCTTCTCGGTCGGTCAGTGTGACGATCGAGGTACGACATGTCTCCGTAGGGCCCCAGTCGGGCCGGGGCATCCGGTACCGCGCCGGCGCCGTGTTCGTCGGGCTCAGCGCGGAACAGCGGCTGCTGCTGGATCAATTGTTAGCCGGGGAGCGAGATTAATGGCAGTGCGAGCAGCATTCGCGGGCAGCGGGCGGCGATCGCCGCTGGTCCAGCTGGTGGGCGTCAGCCGCCAGATCGTGGAGCTTCGCGAGGAGATTGAGCGCGTCGCCCGATCGGACGCCAAGATCCTCATCACAGGGGAGAGCGGCGTCGGCAAGGAGGTCGTGGCGCAGTGCATCCACGTCAGCAGCCAGCGCTCGACGACGAACTTCGTCGTGGTGAATTGCGCCGGCCTTCCGGAGACGCTCCTTGAATCGGAGCTCTTCGGACACGTGCGCGGCAGCTTCACGGGCGCCTACCGCGACAAGCCAGGAAAGCTGGAGATGGCGCATGAGGGCACGGTCTTTCTCGACGAGATCGGCGAGATGACCCTCCGCATGCAGGGCCTGCTGCTCCGATTCCTGGAAACCGGCGAGCTCCAGAAGGTGGGCGCCGATGGCGGCGGCCGCGTGGTGAACGTCCGTGTCATTGCCGCGACGAACCGCAATCTCCGCGAGATGATCACGCAGGGCACCTTTCGCGAGGACTTGTTCTATCGGTTGAATGTGATCTGCCTCGACGTGCCTCCCCTCCGCGAACGGCGCGAGGACATCCCGCTTCTCGTCGACCACTTCCTGCAGCTCTTGACCAGGGACAAAGGCTGCGTGGTCCGCGCCATCGCCGCCGACGCGACGAACGCGCTGGCGCGGTACGACTGGCCCGGCAACGTCCGTCAGCTGGTCAACGTCATCGAACGCATGGCGATCACCGGCCGCGACCCGATCGCCACGATCGACGATCTGCCGGCCGAGGTCCGGGTCAATGGCGCCGTCGGGTTCCGTCCGAAGCACGAACGGCGGCGGACGGTCGCTGACGATCTGTACAAGCGGCTGACCGAAGAGCACGAATCGTTCTGGTCTTGCGTGTACACGCTCTACATGGATCGCGAGATCACGAGAGGCACGCTGCGCGAAGTGATCCGAACGGGGCTCGAGGAAACGCGCGGCAACTACCGCATCGTGGCAAGACTCTTCAATCTCGAAGCACGGGACTACAAACGCTTCCTGAACTTTCTGCGGAAGCATGACTGCCAGTTGCCGTTCAAGGAATTTCGACGGTGAAGAACGCCATGTATCGCCTCACATTTGTTGTTACGGCGCTCCTTCTTACGGTTGCAGCCGTCGCACGGGCGCAGGTCACATCCAGGCCCTCAGCGCTGGTAGCGGCGCCGGGATCCACGACGGCCGGGGCAGGTGCCGTCACGCCGTTGCCCGACTACGTGATTGGGCCCGACGATCTGTTGAGCGTCGTGTTTTGGCGGGACAAGGACATGTCGTCTGACGTGGCTGTGCGGCCGGACGGCAAGATCACGTTGCCGTTGCTCAATGACGTGCAAGCCGCCGGCCTGACGCCCACGCAGCTACGCGATCGACTCACGGAAGAGGCGAGACGCTACGTTGAGGATCCGAATGTGACTGTCGTCGTTCGGCAGATCAACAGTCGGAGGGTCTTTGTCACGGGCGAGGTCGCGAAGCCGGGTCCCTATGCTCTCGGTACCTCGACGACCGTCCTGCAGATGATTGCCACCGCGGGAGGCCTAAGAGAGTACGCGGACGCGAAGCACATCAGCGTGATGCGCACGGAAAACGGACGGGCCGTCGTGTATCCGTTCAACTACAGGGACGTCGAGCGTCACAAGAATCTCAAGCAGAACCTTGAACTCAAGCCCGGCGATACGATTGTCGTTCCGTAGTTGCAGGCCGCCCCGAGAGCGAAGAATACCCATGCGACCCATATTTACTTGCGCGGTGGCTGTTGCGCTCTTTCTTACAGCCGCATCGGGTAGCGATGCGCAAACGCTCGATGCTCCGAGTCGGCGGCCGTCGCAGGGGCTGTTCGGCCTGGGACCGCAACGCGATCAGAGCCTCGACCTGTCTCTGTCCGTACTCGGCACGTTCGACGACGATGTCGTCGGCGCAGACAACGCCCGCGTCTCCGATCCGGTTGCACGGCAAAGCGGATCGTACGGCGGCGTGTCGACGAAGGTGGCCTACGTGAAAAAGTCCAAACATGTCGAGTTCGGCCTCTCACAGGGCTCGGCAGCCCGCTACTACCCGACGCTCCGTGACCTCGTCGCCGTGCAGCACTCCGCGGCGGTGGGGACGAGTCTGCACTTTGGCGCAACGCGTGTCACCATTTCGCAGACCTTGGCGTACTTACCCTGGTTCGCATTTATCAGCGCGCCGCGGTTGTTCCGCGCCGATCTGGCGGATCTCCCGCCGGCCATCTCCGATGCGGCAATTGTTCGGCGCGAAGAGCGTCTCTACGGTTCTTCAGTCGGCCTCACCCAGGCACTCGGTGGGCGCACATCGCTGTCGTTTTCAGCGAGCCGTCAGAGCGCAGACTTCGTTGACGGATCGACGGGGCTGAAGAGCGCCTCTGTCGGAGGCCGTGTCTCCCGCAACTTGACGCGGGACGTCAGTCTGGTGGCGGGCTACAGTTATCAACAAGGCACGTACCGGCAGGCGTCCACGGCTCCGCAGGTCACCCGGTTGCACAACATCGATCTGGGCATTGACTACAGTCACGCGCTGGGCCGAACGCGCCGGACCACGATTGGATTCACGACGGGCGCGACGGCTGTCGAGGACACCGGCCGCACGGCGCAGTATCGGCTGACCGGGAGCGCGCGACTGAACCGCGAGATTGGCCGCACGTGGCACGCCACCGCCGCCTACAATCGCGGCGTTGGCTTCATCGACGGCTTTCAGCAGCCGTTCTTCTCGGATGCATTCGCCGCGACGGTTGGAGGGACCGTGAAGAGTACGGTCGAACTGTCGCTTGCCGGCAGCTATTCGACCGGGTACATGGGCCTGGCGGCATCAAGCAACAAGAGCAGCAACTACAACAGCTCGGCACGCGTGCGTGTCGCGCTGTCCAGCTTCGCCGCCATTTCCGGCGAGTATGTGGTCTATCACTACGGCTTCGAGGGGGCGGCGGCGCTGCCAGAAGGTGTGCCGCCGAGCCTGAGTCGGCACGGCGCTCGAATAGGACTCGACCTATGGATTCCGCTCATACGATAGCCGTGTTTCACGAACGGGTAATCCTGTGATTCCGGGCAAACAGCTCACCGTCCAAGACGTTCTGGCAATCGCTCGCCGTCGCAAATGGCTGATTGTTCTGCCATTCGTGGCTCTCAGCGTCGCCACATTCTTCGTCACTCGGGCGATTCCGAATCGGTACCGCTCGAACACGCTGATTCTCGTCATCCCGCAGCGTGTTCCGGAGAGCTACGTCAAGTCCACCGTCACGGCTCGCATCGAGAATCGGCTGGAGTCGATCACGCAGCAGATCCTCAGCCGCACGCGTCTGGAGCGCACCGTTCAGGACTTCAACCTGTACGCGGAGAAGCGGCGTACCGCGATCATGGAGGACGTCGTCGACCAGATGCGCAAGGATATTGACATCCACGTGATCAAAGGCGATGCGTTCACCGTTAGTTATACGGGCGACGACCCTCGTACCGTGACGTTGGTCACGCAGCGGCTCACGTCCCTGTTCATTGACGAGAATCTCCGAGACCGTACGAACCTGGCGGAAGGGTCGTACCAGTTTCTCGATGGGCAGCTCGAAAACGCGCGTCGCAGGTTGCTCGATCATGAGAGGAAGCTCGAGGAATATCGCCGCCGGTACGCCGGCCAGTTGCCGTCGCAATTTCAGTCAAATCTGCAGGTCATTCAGAACACGCAAATGCAGATCCAGGCGCTGATCGAGGCCATGGCCAGGGATCGAGACCGGCGTCTGATGCTCGAACGCGCGATTGCCGATGCGACCGTCTCAAACTCTCCGTCAACGATCGCTCCCGGTGTTGCACTTGGAGACACGAGCGGCGGTAGCACGGCGGCGTCGCAACTCGAGGCGGCCCAGCAGGCGCTCCGGCAGATGGAGCTCCGCCTGAAGCCCGAGCATCCCGACATGGTCCGGGCCAAGCGAGTTGTCGCATCGCTCGATCAGAAGGCGCGTGCCGAGACCGCGCAGGCTCAGCTTTCAGGCGATCCGAAGGCGCTTGAGACGACGAGCGTGGAGGAGCGTGCCAGGCAGAAACGGATCATGGAACTGAATACCGAGCTGGATAGTCTCAAGCAGCAGCTCGTTCGCAAAGAGGAAGACGAAAAGCGGCTGCGACAGGTGATCGCGGATTATCAGGCGCGACTCGAGTCGATACCGACCCGCGAGACGGAGATGACCGAGCTGATGCGGGATTATGGGACGCTGCAGAACTCATACACGGGCCTTCTTGCGAAGAAAGAGGATTCGAAAGTCGCGGCAGACATGGAACGGGATCAGATCGGCGAGCAGTTCAAGGTTCTCGACCCCGCACGGCTACCGGAGAAGCCGGTCAGCCCCGATCGCGTGAAGCTCAACCTGCTCGGCGCCGCAATAGGCCTGGGCTTGGGCTTGAGCCTGACGCTCTTCCTCGAGTACAGCGATTCGACATTGAGAACCGACGACGACGTCATCAACGCCCTGTCACTGCCGGTGCTCGCGCTCGTGCCGATCATGCTGACGACAGGCGATCGGACGCGCGCGTATCGGCGCCGATGGGCGGTGGCTATCGCATCCGCGGCCACGGCCGTTCTCGTGGCCGTCGTGTTCTTCGTCTGGAAGTTCACATTGCCGGGCATCGGTGCCTGACGCATGTATACAGAATTTTTCGGCCTGCGTGAGCGGCCGTTCGATCTGACACCGAATCCCCGTTACCTGTTTCTCACGGCGAAACACCGTGAGGCGCTGTGCAACCTGCGGTACGGGATCGCGGCTCGCCGCGGCGTGACGTTGCTGATTGGCGAAGCGGGTACAGGAAAGACGACTCTGGTGCGGGCCGTGCTCGAATCGGAGCGGCAAAGGAGCACGCACTGCGTCTATCTGAGTAACCCGACGCTGACCAGGGCAGAACTGGTCGAGTTCCTCGCGCGGGCGTTCGAGCTGAGCGACAGGGCTGCGACGTCGAAAACGGCGTTGCTCTTCGAGCTCGAACGGGTCCTCCTGGAGCGCCAGTCGCGGGGCGTTGTGACAGCCGTGCTGGTGGATGAAGCCCAGGTGCTTTCCTTGGAGTTGCTCGAAGAGGTCCGGCTGCTGGCGAATATCGAGACGGATACCGAGAAATTGCTGCCTGTCGTCCTCGCTGGACAGCCGCAACTGGCCGACAGGCTGAATCATCCTGACCTCCGGCAGCTCAAACAGCGCGTGGCGCTGCGTTGCGAGCTCAAGCCGCTCGATTCGAAGGAGACCGCGGCATACATCGCGGAGAGAGTGCGCATCGCGGGCGGCACGAGCGCGGAGCTGTTCACGCGTGAGGCGGTCGAGCTGATTCACCAGTGCGCGCGCGGAATCCCTCGGACGATCGGAGTGATTTGTGACAACGCGCTCGTCAGCGGATTCGCAACCGACCGGCGTCCCGTGGGCTACGACCTGGTGTACGAAGTCTGTCAGGACTTCGATCTGAACCCGCCGCCGAAGGCGGCACGGACGCCTGTCAAGCCGGCCGCTGCCCAACGAAAACCGGCCGCCGAGGCAAGCACGCCCGAGGGAGTGAATGTCGATCGGGAAGCGGGGAGAGCGATGTCCGGAGCGTCAGGGGGATTGTTCAGTTCGTTCACGGAGCGGCGACGATTTTCGTTTTTCTGAACCGCACTGCTGCGGCGTGAACTGCAGTGAGTGCATGGACGTCGAGGAGTAATGAGCCGTATCGAGGAAGCGCTTCGGCGCGCGAACCAGGTTGCTCTTGAGCCAGCCCAATCGGGAGCAGGAGGCCAGGTCGAGCCCCTGACCACTCGGGTACAGGGCCGCGTGGCGATGGGTGCGGTCGTCGAGAACCGATCCGAGGCTGAAGCTGCCGAAGCAGTCTCATCGGTCAACGTGCCCGTTGCGCCCGCCGCGACGGACGGATTCGGACCGGCGACGCACTCGATCGAGCATGTTGCAGAGAACAACAACGAGAAGCTGATTGTGAGCGAAGTGGCGCAGCCGACCGCCGTCGAGCAGTATCGAAAGCTGGCCGCGGCGCTCCATCAGGTTCAGACCGCGCGGGGCACGCGGATCGTGATGGTTGCAAGCGCGACGGTTGGAGAGGGCAAGACGCTGACGTCAGTCAACCTCGCCCTGACACTCAGTGAATCGTTCAGGCGCCAGGTCTTGTTGGTTGACGCCGATCTGCGCCGTCCGACGGTTCACGACTTATTTCAGATCTCCAATGCTTCCGGACTGAACGACGGGCTGAAGGCCGATCACGACGGAAAGCTCGCGCTGATCGAAGTGTCACCGCGACTGACGGTGTTGCCGGCAGGCGGCCCGAACCAGGATCCGATGAGCGGCCTCTCGTCGGAGCGCATGCGGCGAATCATCGAGGAAGCCTCAGCGAGATTCGAATGGGTCGTGCTCGATACACCGCCCGTCGGGCTGCTGCCGGACGCGAACTTGCTCGCGGAGATGGTCGACATGATCGTCCTCGTGATAGGGGCGGGTTCTACGCCGCTTCACCTCGTTCAGAGCGCGGTCAAGGCGTTGAACCGCGATCGGATTGTCGGGGTCGTGCTCAATCGAGTGGACGAGTCGCAAGGGGCCTATCAGTACTACGACTACGCGACTACGCGGCGTGATCGGCCGAACGTAGCACCCATGTCTGCATGAAACCCCTCTTCGTCGACATCACGCGACGGTCGTTCGCGCTCGTTGTGTGCGAGATGGTGTTGATCGTTATCGCGGTCTCCCTGGGGGCCTGGTTGCGCCTCGGCGGCGATGCCTTGAATCTTCTGCTGGTAGAAGGCGGCCTGCCCAAAGCGCTGCTGATCGCGGTGGCGTGCCAGGTGTGTCTCTACTACGCGGACCTGTACGAACTGCGAGTGCCCACCAATCGTCGCGAGTTGTTCGTCGGTATCGTCCAGGCGCTGAGCGCGACGTCGTTCCTCCTTGCGGCGATCTATTTCTTGTTGCCCGGCCTGATCATTGGTCAAGGCGTGTTTGTCGTGTCCTCGTTCCTGGTCCTCATCGTGGTCGGCGGATGGCGGCTGGCGTTCGAGTGGTTAACCCAGCGCACCGGGCCACATGAGCGGCTGCTCTTCGTGGGTACCGGGCCGGCAGCCGTTGGCCTTGCGCGCGAGTTGTTCACGCGCCGGCAGGAACTGGGAATCGAGATCGTGGGATTCATCGATCCTGACCCCGCGCGCGTGGGAGCGCCGGTGATCAATCCAGGTGTCATCGGCACCATCGAGGATATTCCATCCATCGTCCGGGCCCGCGGCGTCGATCGCGTTGTCGTGAGTCTGGGGGATGCGCGCGGCAAGCTGCCGATGGACAAGCTCCTCGAAATGAAGCTGGATGGGGTCACCTTCGATCATCTTGCGTCCGCCTATGAGGAGTTGACCGGCAAGATCGCGGTCGAGAACCTTCGCCCAAGCTGGTTGATCTTCTCTGCGGGGTTCCGGAAGGGCCGGCTGCTGAGGAGCACGAAGCGGCTGCTTGATATCGCCGCGGCGCTGGTCGGGCTGGTCCTGGCGTTCCCACTCATGCTCGCGGTGTTCGCCGTGGTGAAGCTCACCTCGGTGGGGCCAGCCCTGTATCGACAGCAGCGAGTCGGGCTGCACGGTCGTATCTTCACCGTCTATAAGTTCCGATCCATGCGTCAGGATGCCGAGGCGGGAACGGGCGCCGTCTGGTCGCGGAAGAACGACGATCGTGTGACGTCGGTCGGCCGTTTTCTGCGGCGAACACGCCTGGACGAACTGCCGCAGATCTGGAACATCCTCGTCGGCGACATGAGCCTGGTGGGCCCAAGGCCCGAGCGGCCGGAATTTGTCAAGCAACTCACCGGACAGATTCCGTTCTACGGCCAGCGGCACGTCATCCGGCCTGGACTGACCGGCTGGGCACAAGTGCGGTACTCGTACGGATCGAGTGTGGAAGACGCGACAGAGAAGCTGCAGTACGACCTCTTCTACATCAAGAACCTGTCGATACCGTTCGACCTGTTCATCATCGTGTCCACCATCAAGACCGTCGTCATGCGAAAGGGCGCGGTCTGAACTTGGACGGCGAGGTTCAAGCACGGAGCCCCATCGTCAACGCGATGACGATCGACGTGGAGGATTACTTCCATGTCAGCGCGTTTGACGGTGTGGTGCCACGAGCCCGCTGGGACAGTCTCGAAAGCCGGGTGTGCGTGAACACCGAGCGACTGCTCCAGATCTTCGACGACTACGAGGTCAAGGCGACTTTCTTCGCGCTCGGATGCGTGGGAGAGCGCTTTCCCCATCTGGTTCGCCGCATCGCGTCGTCCGGTCACGAGGTGGCCTCACACGGATACGGCCATCGCCTCATCTACGATCAGACACCTCGCGCCTTCCGCGACGACGTCCGTCGTGCGAAAGCGTTGCTCGAATCGGCCAGCGGGGCCCCGGTGCTCGGCTACCGCGCCCCAAGTTATTCCGTCACCCCGCGATCCCTCTGGGCTCTCGACATTCTGATTGAGGAGGGCTACCGGTACGACACGAGCATCTTTCCCATTCGCCACGATCGCTACGGCATCCCCACCTCGCCGCGCCATCCCTACGTGATCCATCGCGCCGCGGGCGAACTCATCGAGGCCCCCGCGTCGACGATGGCGCTTGGCCCCATGAACCTGCCGGTGGCTGGGGGCGGGTATTTTCGAATCTTGGGGTACGAGTGGACGCGCTGGGGAATCGAACGGATCAATCGTGGCGAACGCCGCCCGGCGATCTTCTATCTGCACCCGTGGGAAATCGATCCCGATCAGCCACGACTGCGCGCGGGGTTCCTCAGCCGCTTCCGGCATTACCGGAATCTCGACAAGACGGAAGGCCGCCTCCGGCGATTGCTCAGCGACTTCCGGTTCGGGCCTATGGCCAGCGTGATCGACACGGCATCGGCGTCTGCGCCCGCGGGTCAGCCCGTGCTGGCGCTGCCCTACGCGTGGTAGGTCGCTCGGGCACGCTGCAAACGCGGGAACAAAGTCAGCCTCTTGATGGAATCTGCCCGGTGGCAGGAAGACTTGGCGCAACCACGTCGCACTGGTTCCTGGGGCAAGTCGTCTTGTTGGCACGAGTTGGCACGTGAGGGCCGGCAAGCGACGACTGGCCGGGCCTTTGCTCCCCCAAGGCGTGAGCGCGCCGGACGAACAAGACACAACAACGGAGAGGCTTCGCGTTTATTACGAAAGCGATGGAACCCCAAGGAGACATGTCAAGCCAAACAGCCAGAGCAAGACTTGCCGCCGACCTCCGCGAGATGGTCGGCGAGCAGATGGCCTACCGAGAGCTGCTGTTTCAGATGACGCGCCGAGATCTGTTGCTGCGCTACAAACAGACGGTGATGGGCTTCGGCTGGGCGATCTTCATGCCGCTCGTCAACACCATCATCTTCTCGGTCATTTTCACGCGCCTGGCGCCGCTCAAGACCGACGTGCCGTACCCCGTGTATGCCTACAGCGGTCTCCTGGCGTGGAACTTCTTCGCCTCGTCCTTGCGCTTCGCGGTCAATTCGCTCACGGGAAACGCAAACCTGGTGACAAAGATCTATTTCCCTCGGGAGATCTTTCCGATTTCGGCGGTCATGGTCACGCTGATTGATACGGCGGTCGGTTCGCTGGTGCTTGCCGGCATGATGGTCTACTACCAGGTTGGCGTGTCGCCGGCGATTCTGCTGCTCCCCTTCGTCGTGGCCGTTCTGGTCGTCTTCACCTGCGCGATCGCGCTCTTGCTGGCGATGGCGAATCTCTTCTACCGGGATGTCAAGTATCTCTTCGAAATCCTCGTCACGCTCTGGATGTTCTCGACCTCGGTGGTCTATCCCGTCGAGCGAATCGGCGGTCGCCTCGGCCTGCTGCTGCAAGTCAATCCGATGAGCCCGATTATCGATGCATTCCGCTCGGTCATCCTCCTCGGCGTTGTCCCGGACCTCGGACGATTACTTGCGGTTGCCGTGGTTTCCGTGGCGACGTTGCTGGTCGCGTGGGTAGCCTTTCATCGTGCGGAGTTCAAGTTTGCGGAGAACATCTAGATGAGCGCCCCAGTCGTCTTCGACCGCGTGTGGAAAAAGTTTCGGCTGGGCGAGCACCATGACAGTCTGCGCGATCTGGTGCCGTCGATGGCGGCAGGTCTTTTCGGACGCCGTCGTGGCCCGGACTGTGGCGCTCGGGACTTCTGGGCCGTCCAAGACATCTCGTTCGAAGTTCAACCGGGTGAAGCGCTGGCCATCATCGGACCCAACGGCGCCGGAAAGTCCACCGTCCTGAAGCTGCTCACGCGGATACTGAAGCCGACGCGTGGCGCGTGCGCCGTTCGTGGCCGCGTGGGGGCGCTCATCGAAGTGGCTGCGGGCTTTCATCCTGACCTGACGGGGCGCGAGAACATCTTCCTGCAAGGCGCGATCGTCGGGATGAAGCGCGCCGAGATCGCCAGGAAGTTCGACCAGATCGTGGAGTTTGCCGGGATCGGTGAATTCATCGACACCCCAGTCAAGCGGTTCTCCTCGGGCATGAACGCACGGCTGGGGTTCGCCATCGCCTCGAGTCTCGACCCAGACGTCCTGATTATCGACGAAGTTCTGGGTGTGGGAGACGCCAGTTTCCAGGCACGGTGTTTCTCGCGCATGCGGGAACTGATCGCGCGCGGCGTGCCCGTCGTGTTCGTGTCGCACAATCTGCCGGCCGTGCTCGAGTTGTGCACTCGTGCGGTGCTGGTGGGTCGCGGCACTGTCGTGTTCAGCGGGAGTACGGCGGAAACGGTTCAGCAATATCGGCGGGCTGTGTGGACCCCGCCGAACGCGTTGGCCACGTCCAAGCAGGACATTTGGATCCGCAGCGTCAGGATGCTGGATCACTCCGGTTCGCCCACGGAGTTGTTCCGCACGGGCAACCGCCTCACGATTCGCATCGGCTACGGCACCGCGTGCCCGGTCAAGCATCCGGGCTTCGCCGTCGAAATTCACCGCGCCGACGGGATCTATTGCTTCGGGATCAACACACGGATTGACAGGCAGGATCTCGGCGTGCTCTCGGGCAGCGGGTACGTCGACCTCGAGATCGATGCCCTGCAGCTCCTTCCTGGCTGCTACACGGCTTCGGTCGGCATCCACAAGGCCCACGGCGTTGGCGCCCTGTACGACCTGCACGAACTGGCGTACCCCTTCACCGTGATGTCAGACCGTGGCGACCTCGGGCTTGTGTCGCTGGACCATGTGTGGCGGCATCAACCTGGTCGGGACGCGTCCGAGTCTTCAGATCGCGACTTTCACAGAAGGACCGGCACGGATACCA
>JAHFUI010000210.1 GCA_023265175.1 Acidobacteriota bacterium | reverse complement strand
ATAACCAGATGACCAAATTCCCTAAGCCTGAGTGGGATCCCAGTTCTCCAGCGTGTGCTTCACGTGCGACATGAACTGGTCGGCGACGGCGCCGTCAATCAGCCTGTGGTCGTAGCCCAGCGCGAGGTACGCCATCGGCCGAATCCCGATCGCATCGTCGATGACGACTGGCCGCTTCTCGATCTGACCGACGCCGAGGATCGCAACCTGCGGCTGATTGATGATCGGCATGCCGAACAGCGCGCCAAGCACTCCCGGATTGGTGATCGTGAAGGTTCCACCGGTCACGTCCTCGGGCCTGAGCTGCTTGGTGCGCGCGCGCGAAGCCAGGTCGGCGACGGCGCGGCTCAGGTCGAGGAGATTGCGCTCGCCGGCCTTCTTGATCACCGGAACGATGAGACCCCAGTCGAGCGCGACAGCGATCCCCAGGTTCACGTCACGGTGATAGACGATGTTGTCGCCGTCGATCGACGCGTTGACGGACGGTACAGCGCGCAGCGCATCGATGGTTGCCTTGATGATGAAGGACAGATAGGTGAGCTTCGCGCCGCCTTTTTCATACTCGGCTTTCTTCGCGTCCCGGATCTGCACGACCCGCGAGAAGTTCACTTCGAACACCGAGTGCACATGGGCCGACGTACGCCGGCTCATGATCATGTGTTCGGCAATCTTCTTGCGCATCACCGACATCGGCTGTACCTGGCCGGGCACGCCGCTGCCAATTGGCGGCGGCGCGGCGGCCGATGGGGCTGGGGCCGGCTGCGACGCAGGCCCGGAGTCCGATGGCCGGGAAGCAGCCGCAGATCCGCCCGACTGCGCGATGAAGTCGAGGATGTCGCGTTTCGTCACGCGACCGGCCATGCCGGTGCCGCGGATTCGCGAGATGTCGACGCCGTGATCCTTGGCGATCTTGCGGACCAGCGGCGACGAGCGCCGCCGGAGCCGGTCTTCGGTGCCTTCAGGCGCCGGCGTCTCCGGCACACTGGTGCGCGACGGTGATTGACCACGCTGATTAACCGGCGGCTCTTGACGCGCGGTTTGTGGAGCGGCCGGGCCTGTTCTGTCACCTTGTGCCGATGGGACGGGTGTGGCATCAGCGGGCGCGGCTTTGGCAGGGGTCGGTCGATCGGGCGCCTCTGGAGCCGGCGAGGGGCGCTCAGTGCTCTCGAAAGCCTGACCGATCACGGCGACGACGCTGTTGACCGCGACCGTTTCGCCCTCTCTGACCCGGATTTCCGCAAGCACCCCTGCCGCCGGCGAAGGAATCTCGGCGTCCACCTTGTCGGTCGAGATCTCGAAGAGCGGCTCGTCGCGGGCGACCTGTTCGCCGACCTTCTTGATCCAGCGAACGATCGTGCCTTCGGCGATCGATTCGCCCATCTGCGGCATTACGACATCGGTCGGCATGGAAGACAATCCAGAATCTGAGGATCTAAGGATGTGAGGATCTGAGGATGTTTTCAACCGTTTTCCACATCCTTACATCCTCACTTCCGTACATCTTCACATGTGTATGGCCGCCCCGTGCACGGCGTGGGCGGCTTCGCCCACCGCTTCGGCCATCGTGGGGTGCGCGTGAACGGTGCGGATCAGATCTTCGACCGTGCTCTCGAGCCGCAGCGCCACGGTCGCTTCGGCCACCAGTTCCGTGGCTCGCAGGCCGATCAAGTGAACGCCGAGTACTTCGTCGTTCTTCTTCTCGGAGACAATCCTCACGAAGCCGTCGGTCTCGCCGGCCACTCTCGCGCGGCCGAGCACGCCGAACGGAAACGTCCCGACACGCACGTCGTAGCCGCGCTCCTGCGCCTCGCGCTCGGTCAGCCCCACGCTGCCGATTTCAGGGTCGCAATACGTACATCCGGGCACGTGGTCGTAATTGAGCGGCCGTGTCGCCTGCCCCGCAATCCGCTCCGCGGCCACGACGGCTTCGGCCGACGAGACGTGCGCCAATTGTGGATGACCCGGCGTGCCGAGCGTGATCACGTCGCCCACCGCTGAAATGCCAGGCACGGTCGTCCGGTACTGGGCGTCGACCTTGATGTATCCCTTTTCGGTTTCGAGTCCGATGCGCTCGACGTCCAGGCCGGCCGTCACCGGTCCGCGGCCGGTCGCCACCAGCAGATAGTCCGCGCGAATCCGTTGGGCGGTGCCGTCGGCGAGCTGCGCCTCGATGTCCACCCCATCGCCGCTGACGTTCGCGCTCGCCACCCTGGCGCCGGTGTAGCACGTGATGCCCTGCTTGCGAAACGACTTCTCGAGCTCCGCCGAGATCGCCTCGTCTTCCACCGGCACCAGCCGCGGCAGCAGCTCGAAAATCGTCACCTCGCTGCCGAACCGGCGAAAGATGGAGGCGAACTCCACGCCGACAGCCCCGCTGCCCATGATCGCCATCGCGGTCGGCACTTCCTTCAGATGCACGGCTTCGTCGCTCGTGATGATTCGCGTGCGGTCGATCTCCACGCCCGGCACGCTCCGAGGCGCCGACCCGGTCGCGACGACGATCTCCTTCCGCGCGCGCAGCATCCGTGCGTCCCCTTCGAACACGTCGACGCCGCCGTTTCCGGTCAGCCGCGCCGTCCCCTTGATCCAATCGATCTTGTTCTTCTTGAACAGATACTCGATGCCTCTGGTGAGGCCGCCGACAATCTTGTCCTTGCGCGCGTGGACCTGTGCCATGTTGATGCCGATCGGCGTCTGCCCCACATCGGCCGGCAGGCCGCCGATCGTGACGCCCCAGTCCCTGGCGTGCTGCACGACTTTCATCGCGTGCGCGTGTTCGAGCAGCGCCTTGGTCGGGATGCAGCCGACCAGCAGACAGGTGCCGCCGAGCGCCTTCTGCTTCTCGACAACCGCGACGGTGAGACCGAGTTGGGCGGCGCGAATCGCCGCCACGTAGCCGCCCGTTCCGGCACCGATCACGATTAGGTCGTACTCGTTGGCCATGGCAGTCACGAGGCTCCGCCTCAAACCGACAGGTGAGAACGGTCAGCGAAGCTGCGCCTCAAGCCGCCGAGAACGGAAGGCGGCCCACGCGCACCTTCGCTGTAGAAACGCCAATGTTTCACCGTTGCCCCGCGAAGCGGGGCCTAAGACAGCTTCGAAGGCGCGCCGGCAAAAACTTGTGTCATCTGTCACGATTCGGGCCTTAGAAGATGTCTAGTAGGAGCGTGTTCCGGTTTCTCAGACACGCTCCTAGCGCCTCAACGAAGACAAGGGAACGAAGTTGGGCGCGGCGGCCACCGTCGGCGCCGCCGGCGTCTGGTCGGGACGGTCCGCCTCGAGACGGACGACGCGCGCCTGTAATTGACCGAGCTCGTATCGCAGATCCCAGTAGGACTCGCGCAGCCGCACGAGCTGCTTCGACACCCGTCGCGCGCGCGCGAGGGCTGCCGCGGCTGCGAGAAGCGCCGCGCCGACGAGGATCCAGGAAGCCACGAACCCGGTACCTTATCGGACGCCTCGCGAGAGTGTCAACAGCCCGTGGTGATAGGAATGGGCTGCCGGCAAGCGGCCTTGAATTCGGGCCATTCGCCTGACACAATGGCGGCCGTTCGGACTGTTTTTCCGGGCCCATGAGCCACAAACCGAAAACCGTCCTCATCGTCGACGACGACGAGGGGATGCGCGACACGCTGACGGCGATCCTCAAGCGGGAGTACCGCATCCTGCGGGTCGCGACCGGCGAGGCGGCGCTCCCCGTCCTCAATCACGAGAACGTCGACCTCGTGCTTCTGGATGTCCGGCTGCCCGGCATCAGCGGCTTCGAGGTCCTCCGGATCGTCAAGGAAAATTACGGTCTCATCGAGGTCGTGATGATCTCGGCGATCAACGACATCGAAACCGCCGTGCAGGCGATGAAGCACGGCGCCTATCACTACGTCACCAAGGATTTCGACTACGACCAGCTGCGCTCGCTCGTGCGCAACGCGAGCGAGCGTCAGGATCTGAATCGGCAGGTGCTGACCTTGTCGGCGCAGGTGGCCGAGCAGACGGAGCGCGAGTTCGTCGTCGGCCCGAGCAAGATGACGCGCGACATCATCGATCTCACGCACAAGATCGCCAACCTGTCGGCGACCGTCCTGATCCTCGGGGAGAGCGGCACGGGCAAAGAGCTGCTCGCACGGCTCATCCACCGCGAGGCCGGCGACGCCGAGGCGCCATTCATCGCCGTGAATCTGGCCGCAATTCCGCGGGAGCTCGCCGAGAGCGCGCTGTTCGGCCACGAGCGCGGCGCCTTCACCGGCGCCCACCGGCAACAGTTGGGCAAGTTCGAGCTCGCGTCCAACGGCACGCTGTTCCTCGACGAGATCGGCGATCTGCACCTCGACCTCCAGGCCAAGCTGCTGCGGGCGATTCAAGAAGGCGAGATCGAGCGCGTGGGAGGCAACAAACCAATCAAGACCGAATTCAGGTTGATTGCCGCGACCAACATCGACCTCGACAAGGCGGTGAAGGAGGGCCGGTTCCGGGAGGACCTGTACTATCGAATCAACGTCATCCCGATCAAGCTGCCGCCGCTGCGCGAGCGCACCGAAGACATCCCTGATCTCGCCGAATTCTTCTTGCGCCGGTACAACGCGCGGTTCAGGAAGGAAATCCAGGGCGTCACCGACTCGACGATGGCGATGTTGAAGAAGTACTGGTGGCCCGGGAATATCCGCGAGCTCGAGAACCTGATTGAACGGCTCGTGGCCGTCAGCGATAAGGATTTCATCGCGGAAGAAGATCTCCCGCTCGAGTTCCACTTCGCCCAGCTCGAGCCGGAAGGTTCCCGCGGCGAGAATCTGTTCGGGCAGGCGACGAACGCCTTCGAGCGCAACTACATTCTGCGGGCGCTGGAAAAGTGCGGATGGAATGTGACCGGGACCGCCGAGTACCTGGGCATCCCGTTGAGCACCTTGAAATACAAGATGGACAAGCTCGACGTTCGTCAGCTCGCCAAGCGCTTGCGCGGAGCGTAGCCTCCAGCCAAATACTTGGCCGCACCGGCCAAGACGTTGGCCGATTCCACGTAATTCACTGATTGCCCGGGCTTAACCCGTGGCCGGCGGCACCCATGCCGCGAGGCCGCCGGTCAATCGTTTGTCCGCCGACGCCGCGCTCGGTACGCGATCGAGACGACGTGTCTCGCTCAGATCGCAAAAATTGCAAGCAATTTTTGCGATTGCGGCGCGACGGCTGGGGTTGGAACATCGGTTGCAGCCCTACATTTCACGTTCGTGCCTTATTCCAATCAAGAACTGGTCCTGAAGTCATCCCGCCCGCCGCACAAGGCGTAATTTTCCGGGAAAAGATCCATGCAACCTTCCATGTTCAACCTTCGTGTGCCGCTGCCGGAGCGCAATGAAGTGTTCCTGATGAACACGATGACCGACGCGCAGCTCGTGGTGTCGATGGATGTCGCCGCGTTGCTGGACCGTGTTGCCGCGACCGAGGGCCGCGCCGATCTCGATCAATTCGAAGCGAACGAGCTCGATGCGATCGAACAGCTAGGCGACAACGGCTTTCTCGTCCCCAATCGCGAGGCGGAGCGACGCGACCTCGACAAGTACTTCGCGCGCGTCACCAGTGATGCCTCGGAACTGAACATCACCCTCCTCACGACGCTGCAGTGCAATTTCGCGTGCGACTACTGCTACCAGGGCGATCGCGGCGGCCACGACACGCTTGCCGAGAAAATGACGCTCGACACGGCCGTTCGCGTCGCCGAGTGGATCGAACGCGAGATCGATCGCGTGCGCCCCGAGCACTTCACGCTCATGTTCTTCGGCGGCGAACCGCTGCTCAATCTGCCGGTCATGTATTACCTGGCCGAGCGTTTGTGGCGGGCGGCCGAGGCGCGCGGCGTTCCGATGAGCCTCACCATCATCACCAACGGCCTTCTGCTCACCCCGGAGGTCGTCGATCGTCTCGAGCCGTACGGCTTGAGCGGCATCAAGATCACGCTCGACGGCGATCGCGAGACGCACAACCGGATGCGTCCGCTGCGGGGCGGACAGGGTACCTTCGACCGCATCGTGGAGAACATCCGCCGCGTGGCCGGCCGCGTCCGGATCGCGATCGGCGGCAACTTCGACGAGAGCTCGGTCGACAGCTATCCGGCGCTGTTGGACTTCCTCAGCGCGCAGGAATTCGCCGACAAGCTCGTGAAGGTGAACTTCAAGCCGGTGATTCGCGCGCAGGCGCCCGCGCCAAGAGGCGTGCTGCCGCTGCTCCCCGTAGGCGCCGACGGCAAGCCGCTCGGGGGCACGTGCATGACGGGGGCCGGCACACGTCAGTTGGGCGGCTCCGCCTGTGATTCGTGCGGCTTCGGCGAGGACCAGATGTCGTTCCTGCGCGAGGAGACGAAGCGGCACGGGTTCCCGACGCCCGACGGCGTGCACAACGGGCCGTGCCACGTGCACATGGCGCACGCGCACACGATTGGCCCGGATGGTTCGCTGTACGCGTGTCCGGGATTCACCGGTGATCTCGGCTTGTCAACGGGACACGTGGACGACCGGGACGACCTGGTCCGCGAGCAGATGCGCGGGAAATTCGATCGACTCAGTCCGTGGAAGGAGTGCGGCGATTGCGCCTTCATCCCCGTGTGCGCGGGGGGATGTTCCGTGGCGTCGCACACGCAGCTTGCCGACATGAACCTGCCGACGTGTCACAAGCGGAGTCTCGAATCGGCGGTCATTTCGCTGGCGCATGACGCGGCCAGCGCAGCTTAGGAGAGTACAATGAAGATCAAGATCGTGAAAAAGGGATCGTTCAGCGTCAAGCCGGTGATGTCATGCCCCGTGTTGGTCGATGATGACCCTTTCAAGAACGCAAAGAAGTAGTGCGATGACTCTATGTTGACGGTCAAGAGGGCTCGACCAGCGATCGGCGGCGCACGAGTGCAGCCGGTCGTCGTCCTCTTGATCGTCGTCCTATCAGGGTGTGGCGCGTGGAATGTCGGCAACAGCAAGCCCGAACCGGTCACGTTGCGGATTGGATTTGGGCTCGCTGCCGGAACCAATCCGGATACTGGCATTCGGCAAGCGGCTAGGAACATCGTGCTCGAGGAGTTGATGAGCGCGCCTCGTGATGGGCGCACATTGGCGGGTCTGGCCGAGAGCTGGTCGACTTCGCCCGATGGACTGACGTGGCGGATCCGGTTGCGGCCTTCGGCGATCTTTCACAGCGGGAAGCCGGTGACCGCGGAATCGGTCAAGCAGATTTTACAGACGCGGCTGCCCGACTCCATGGGGCCGGCGTACGAGGACGTCGCCGAGATCCGCGTGGTATCCATTAGCGAGTTGGAGTTCAGGCTGCGCCAGCGTTCGTCATTTCTGATGGAGGCGCTGACCGACACCTCCATTCAGGAAACCGGGCCCGCCTTGTCGGGCACGGGTCCGTTCTACGTGACGAACGAGCGCGACGACCAGGTCGAGATGCAGGCAAACCGACAGTATTACGCCGGCAAGCCGCCGATCGATCGCATCG
>JAHFUI010000209.1 GCA_023265175.1 Acidobacteriota bacterium | reverse complement strand
TCGACGAGGCCGCACGGTTCATCGCGAGCCTTCGACCCGAAGGCCAGCCCCGGCGCGCGCTCTCGGTCAGCTTTCGGTCGGCGCCGCGGCTGCTGGCGTTCGTCAACGACGTCTTCGGCGCGATTGCGGACGACAACGAGCGTCGTCCATACGCGTTCACATACGGCGATCTCGATCGGTTTCCGGTCGCGATCGACGAGGAGCTTTCCTCGCAGTCTGCCGCCGCGGAGCCCGCACTCGGACTCGTGGTTGGCAGCACGGTTCGCTTCGCTGCGGAGGCCGTGGCGGACGAGATCGCGGGCCTGCTGGGAGAGGCCACCGTCCGCGACAAGGTCACCGGCATCGCCCGCATCGCGCAGCCAGCGGACGTGGCGATCCTCTTTCGCTCGCGCGAGAGCCATCGAGAGTTCGAAGCGGCGCTCCAGCGGCGCGGCGTGCAGACCTACGTCTACAAGGGCCTGGGTTTCTTCGAGACCGACGAGATTCAGGACGCCGTCGCCATGCTGCGCTACCTGGCGGACCCGACGTCGAACCTGCGCGCCGCGGCGTTTCTGCGATCGCGGTTCATCAGGCTCTCCGACGAGGCGGTGATGCGGCTCGCTCCGGATCTTGCGGGCACGCTCCTCGATGGCGCTCAGACCGATGCCATCCAGGCGCTCGCGACGGAGGACCGGATTGTGCTGACCAAGGCGCGTGCATCGGTGAAGCGTTGGGCGTCGCTGGTCGATCGGGTCACGCCGGCGGAGCTGCTCGACGATGTGTTGGCCGAGAGCGCGTATCACGTCGAGATCCGCGGCGTTCGTCGTCTTCAGGCACGCGAAAATCTCAAGAAGCTGCGCGGGCTCATCCGTCGGATTCAGAACCGCGGCTGGGCGACGCTGGCGCGGATCGCCGATCACCTGCAGCGGCTCGCCGTCGGCGATGAGTCGAACGCCACCATCGACGCGGTCGACGCCGTGAGCCTGATGACCGTCCACGCCGCCAAAGGCCTCGAGTTTCCCGTCGTCTTCGTCGTCAACATCGGCCGCGGCACCGGCGGCGCCCGCGCGCCGATTCGAATCGCGACGTCGAGCGATGGTTCGCCGGCGGTGGCCATCGCCGATTTCCAGTCCGAGGCGGACGAGGAAACGCAAACGCGCGAGCGCGAGGAAACGAAGCGGCTGCTGTATGTCGCGTTGACGCGGGCTCGCGACCGTTTGTATCTCTCGGCGACCGCCCAGGACGGCACCTGCCGCACCGGACGTGGCAGCCTCGGTGAGGTGCTGCCGAAATCGCTCATCGACCTTCTGGCTCACACGTCCCGTGTGACGGAGAGCAGCCGTACGGTCTGTTGGACGCCTGCGGGCGGAGCGCACACGTTTCTTGCGCGACGGCACGACCTGTCGGCCCAGTGACAATTCACAATTTACAATTCACAATTTACAAAGCGACACGGACACCGCCCCTCGCTTTGTAAATTGTAAATTGTGAATTGTTATTTGTTCATTGATTCCGCCCAGGCGCGGGCGCGGGCCACGGCCTCGTCCTGCGTTTCACCGATCAGGACAATTGAACGCTCGGGGCCCTCGCTGCCCGGACGGCTGACCCACGCAATCCAGTGCGGGCCTCGCGCGGCGCTGTGGATGTCGAACGGGCCGGTGGTCGTCATGAAAGTGCAAAATCTATCAGATTTGGCAGGTTTTTACGATGAACGGCCGTTTCCCGCCCGATTCTCGTTGCGTCCGTTCGGACCATTTCATAGAATCAGGTGTTTTCGTATTGTTTCGCCGACCCAAGATGGGTGAGGGAGTCCAAGTGACGTTGACTTGTCCGAATTGCGGCAACGACCGGAACTTTCAGGTCAAAACACTCCAGATGCACGTCGTGCACCTCGAGGACGGCCGCGTGGAAGTGTCCGATGAAACCCGACCTGCCGTGCTCGAAGTGCTGTGCGACGAGTGCGAGTCGGCGCTCAATTTCGAGGAGTTCGAGGATCCGCTGCGTAAAGAAGTGCTGCTCACAATCGGCGCGCGCTGATACGGGCGCCGTTCCCTACCGCCCCTCTTCTTCGGCTTCTTCGAAGTAGTCGCACTCGGGGCATACCCATTCCCGGGATCGTTTCGTGCTTGGTCTCGGGTTGCCGGGAATCCGTACGACCGCCTCGATTTCTTTCAGCCGCATCGTTCCGCCGCACAGCGGACACTCTTTCGCAGGCATGATTCTTGTTCTCTCTCACGCGTGGACGTTGTGTTGACGCTACCACCGGTGTCGTGCCTTGACAAGGGCGGGATCGACTCCTATCGTTAGCGGGTCATCGTGAGCCGCGAACCCTATCGTCACAATTCGGTGCCCGTCGCCTGGGATGCGATCCGCTCCGCCGCCGTGTCGCAGGACTGCTTTGCGGACGAAGTGGCCATCGACTTTCCATCGGTCGGCCTCGTCGTCGATCGCATCCGCGAGTCGTTTCTGGGTGAGCGTCCGGCCGCCGATGTCCTGGCCACTGAGCTGCAGTTGTCCACGCTTGAAGCTCGCTGCGGCCTCATCGTGCCGATCGACGTGCCGATGCGCGGCACATGCCCCACGTGTGGCGGTCGCGGCGGGACATGGACCGAGCCGTGCGGTTCGTGCGACGGCACCGGCGCCTCGTTGATCCAACGCCCTGTTCGAGTGTCGGTACCCGCCGGCGTCGCTGACGGAGCCCGCTTCCGCTTCCGTGTGACGTCGCCGCACGCGCCCTCGGTCCGCGTCGAAGTCCGCGTCGCGATCCGCAGATCAGCCGCATAACCGCCCGTGAAAAGTCGGACATGGTCTTCCCATGTCGACCTCGTCGGCTTCCTCTTCATCATCTGGGGCCTGCTGACCGCGCTCGTCGGTCTGTCGACGCTCGCGCTCGGCATCGGCGCCGTCGCGCTCATCACCTCCGCAAGCCGTGGAGGATCCGGAGGACAGTTCGCCGCCGGCCTCACGGTCGCGGCATTCACGACGCTCGCGATCATCGCGATCGTCTGGGGAGTCGCGCACACGCTTGTCGGCGTGTCGGTCCGGCGCCATAGGGCGTCGGCGCGGCTGGTTGCGCTGATGCTCGGATCGGTGGATCTGCTGCTGCTGCCGTACGGCACGGCGCTCGGCGTTTACACGCTCTGGGTCTTGTTGAACGAGGAAGGCAAAGCGCTGTTTCAGTTGGGTGAGGGCCCGGGCATTCGGTGAGCGTGAGTCTACGATCCTTGTTATTGGTGCGGCAAAGCCGATATTCTTGATTCATGCCAGTCACGGAAGCAGCGGTGCTCGACGCGTTGAAGGTCGTGAAAGATCCGGACCTTCACCGCGATATCGTCACGCTCGGATTCATCAAGCACTTGAAGGTCGATCGCGCGCAGGTTTCGTTCACCATCGAGCTGACGACCCCGGCGTGTCCGGTCAAGGATCAGATGCGCGATCAGGCCCGCGCCGCCGTGCTGCAACTGCCGGGCGTCAGCGGCGTCGATGTGCAGATGAGCGCGCGCGTGCGCGAGGCCGTCGGCGGCGATGGCACCCGATCGCCGGTCGCGGGCGTCAAGAACGTGATTGCGGTCGGCGCCGGGAAGGGCGGCGTCGGCAAGACGACGGTGGCCGTGAACCTCGCGATCGCGCTGGCCAAGCGCGGCGGAAAGGTCGGCCTCATGGACGCGGACATCTACGGCCCGAACGTGCCGATCATGCTTGGCATGAAGCCGCGGCTTACGACCGACGGCCAGAAGATCGTCCCGGCTCAGAAGTTCGGCCTCCAGGTCCTCTCGATGGGATTTCTGACCGAAGACGATGCCCCGGTCATCTGGCGGGGACCGATGCTGCACGGCGCCCTGCAGCAGTTCTTCCGCGAGGTGGCGTGGACCGATCTCGACTATCTCGTTGTGGATATGCCGCCGGGCACCGGCGACGTGGCGCTCAGTCTCAGCCAGACCGTTCCGGTCGCCGGCGCGATTGTGGTCACCACGCCCCAGCAGGTGTCGCTCGCCGACAGCCGGCGCGCGATCGCGATGTACAAGAAACTGAATATCACGCCGCTCGGCATCGTCGAGAACATGGCCTACTTCGCGTGTCCCAACTGCGCGCACGAGGCGGACATTTTCGGCCATGGCGGCGGCGAGCGGATGGCGGAAGAGCTCGGCGTCCCGTTCCTCGGCCGCATTCCGATCTACCAGCCGATTCGCGAAGGGAGCGACACCGGCGTGCCGCTCATGATCGGCGAGCCCGACTCGCCGGCCTCGCGCGCGTTTATGTCGGCGGCTGAGCAGATGGCCGCGCAGATTTCGCTGGCGAGTTACAATCGACCGACGACGATTCCGCTCACCGTCGTGAGATAAACGATGAAGGCGCTGTCTTGTCTGCTGTTGATCACGCTTGCCGGCGCCGCTTGTGGTCAGCCGGTGAAAACCGCAACTCCACCGACCAGGGAAATGCCTTCCGCCGTCATCGATCCGTACATGAGGATTGCCGACGCGCTCGCGTCCGACAGCATCGAGGGAGTCACGTCCAACGCCGGCCAGGTGGCGACGGCGGCGAGCGCGCTTGGCGCGCTGGCCTTCAAAATCGACACGGCCGCCGCCCAGTTGACGGCTGCCGGCGACCTGGCCGACGCGCGCGAGAGGTTTGGCGCGCTCAGCGAGGCGATCGACGCCTACATGAGCAACCAGCACCTGACCCCGCCCGAAGGCGTGCGCGTGGCCTTCTGCCCGATGGTGATGAAACCGTGGGTGCAGCATGACGGCACGCTGCGAAATCCGTACTACGGCAGCCAGATGCTGACCTGCGGCAGCTTCAGGAACAATTGAACCTTCCGTTCCGGAAACACACGCTCGACAACGGCCTCGACGTGCTGCTTCACGAGGATCACTCGTGTCCCATCGTCGCGGTCAACCTGTGGTACCACGTCGGGTCGAAGAACGAGCGGCTGGGCCACACCGGCTTCGCACACTTGTTCGAGCATCTGATGTTCGAGGGGTCCGAGCATTTCGATCGGGGGTACTTCCATCCGCTGCAGGCCGCCGGCGCGGTGCTCAACGGATCAACCAACGCCGATCGCACCAACTACTGGGAGGTCGTGCCCGCCAACACGCTCGAGCTCGCACTGTGGATGGAATCGGACCGCATGGGGTACCTGCTGCCGGCGTTGACGCAGGCGAAATTCTCGAACCAGCGTGACGTCGTGCTGAATGAGCGCCGGCAGAACTACGAGAACCGGCCCTACGGATTGGCGTCGATGGCCGTGCTTGCAGCACTGTTTCCGGCAAAACACCCGTACCACTGGACGACAATCGGCGAGACCGCGGACTTGCAGGCCGTGCAGCTCGACGAAGTGCAGGCGTTTTTTCGCCGGTACTATCATCCAGCCAACGCATCGCTCGCCATCGCCGGCGACATCGATCCCGATGCGGCGCTTGCACTGGTTCGAGCCTACTTCGGCGAGATCGAGTCTGGATCGCGCGTCGAACCGGTCGTCGCCGAGGCGGCGCTCGGCAGCGACCTCAGGCTCGTGCTCGAAGATCGTGTCGAGCTCCCCCGCATCTACCTCTCATGGCTGACGCCGGCGATGTTCGCGGCCGGTGACGCCGAGCTCGACCTCGCCGGCGATCTGCTGGCGAACGGCAAGACATCTCGACTCTATCGCCGTCTCGTCTTCGAGGAGCGAATCGCCACCGATGTGTCGGCGTCCCAGAACTCGCGTGAGATCGCCGGATTTTTTCAAATCACGGCGACGGCCGCGCCGGGCCACACGCTCGCCGAGATCGAAGAGGCGGTCGTGGAGGAGATCGAACGGCTGGCCGCCGACGGACCGCGAGACGACGAGATGGAGCGGGGACGCGTGCAGGCCGAAACGCAGTTCGTGTTTCGTCTGCAGACGGTCGGCGGGTTCGGCGGAAAGTCCGATCAGCTCAACGCATACAACGTGTTCGTCGGCGACCCGAGCTATTTTGACCGCGACCTTGCGCGCTACCAGGCAGTGACGCCAGCATCGTTGCAAGCGGCGGCGCAGACCTACCTGCAGCGGGCGTCGCGGGCGACGCTGAGCATCGTGCCTCGAGGCCGGCAGGCCCTCGCCGTTCCGGACTCGGCGCCGGCCATGGTGTCGTGACGTGTCTGGCGTAAAGAGCGTCAACCGCTCACGGCTGCCCGAGCCTGGCGCCGTTCGGCCGTTCACGTTCCCCTCAATCGCGAAGTCGATGCTCCCCAGCGGCATGCGTGTGTGGAGCGTTCGGCGCGCGGCGGTGCCGGTCGTCACCTTCGTGCTCCTGCTCCGGCGCGGTTCGGCGAGCGATCCCGTGGGCAAGGAAGGCCTCGCGGCGCTGACCGCCGACATGCTGGACGAAGGGAGCGGCGGACGCTCGGCGATCGAGATGCACGAGGCGATCGCCAGGATTGGAGCGCAATTCGACACCGACATCGGCGCGGACGCGACGCTCGCGACGATGACGACGCTCGCACGGTTTGCGGATCGTGGCCTGGCGCTCCTGGCCGACATGATCGCGCGACCCGATCTCACGGAGTCGGATTTCCAGCGGGTCCGTCAGCTGCGTCTGCATCGACTCACGCAGCTGCGCGACGTGCCGAGCGCGGTCGCGGATCGGACCTTCGTCCAGCTTCTCTACGGCCCGCATCCGTACGGCCACGTGCCGATGGGCACCGAGGCCGCGCTGGCGTTGCTTGGGGTGGACGATGTGCGGAGTTTTCACGCGCAGGCGATCCGGCCCGACCGGGCGACGCTGGTCGCCGTCGGCGACTGCGATCACGCGCACATCGAACGGATCGCCGCCGACGCGTTTGCCGGTTGGGAGCGCGCCGGAAACGTCGCACCGAACGAGTACGAGGAGTCCGGCTTGAGCCGGACCAATCCAACCCATCCCGCGCGCCTCTATGTCCTCCCGCGCGCCGGCGCGCCGCAATCCGAGCTGCGCATCGGCCATGTGGCGGTCGCGCGCAGCACGCCGGATTACCACGCGCTCGTCGCGGCGAACATGATCCTGGGCGGACAGTTTGTCAGCCGCATCAATCTGAACCTGCGTCAGGACAAGGGGTTCACCTACGGCGCGCGCACGGCGTTCGACTTCCGGCGGATGCCCGGACCCTTCTCTCTTCAGGTCAGCGTCCAGACGGCGGCGACCGGGCGCGCCATCGAGGAATCACTCCGCGAGATCGACGCCATACGCGGATCGCGGCCCGTCAGCGACGACGAGCTCGCGCTCGGCGTCGCCGCGCTCACACGAGGCTACGCACGCAACTTCGAGACGGCGGAACAGATCGCACGCGCGTCGGCGCAGATCGCCTTGTACGACCTGCCCGATGATTACTTCGTGCAATTTGTTCCCAACGTGGAACGGGTCACGACGTCCGACGTGACGCGCGTCGCCGCCACCTACCTCGATCCATCACGGCTGACGACGCTCGTGGTCGGCGACCTCGACGCGATCGCCGGCGACCTCCCACGCCTTGGGCTCGGCGAGCCGATCATCCTGTCCGCCGAGACCTTCTGATAGCATCTGGTTATCTGG
>JAHFUI010000208.1:4804-7539 GCA_023265175.1 Acidobacteriota bacterium | reverse complement strand
TACTTCAGTGCGAGTCGAAGCGTCGTGCCGTCGGCGAGATCGGTGATCTCGACCACGTCGGTGGAGATCCTCACGACGCGGTACCGGTCGGTGATGTTCCCGCCTTCTTTCGCGAAGAACAACTGGCCGAGGCCGGAGATGATGGCGGTTCGAACCGGACCCTCAGGCGTCGTGTCCTCCGCGATGCCGGAGAGCTTCAGGGCGGGCGGCGCGGGACGAGGGGCTGGCGCTTCGCGCAAGGCCGGCTTCGGCGCCTGAACAGGCGCGGCCGGACGTGGCCTGGATGACGCGAACGAAAACAGGTTCCGGCTGGGCTGTCGCGGCGTTTCGACCGGCCGCAACCGCTCGTGCAATCGTGCGACTTCGCTCGCGAGCGCGTCGCCGCGACTGTCGATCGCCGACGATTTCAGCACGACGGGTGGAACGCGATCGCGATTGCCGGATGTCGCGGCGGCTGCAAGCCACGCGATGAGCGCGGCGCCGATCATGACGACGATCACTGTCCGCTTCACATCCATGCGCGTCACCACGGATCGTAGCACGGCTAGTAACGAAGCTTCACCGGGGAAGTTTTCACTGCACTCGTCGGTGTGAGGCGAAGCTTCGTTACTGTGTTATTATTCGTCGTGCACCCTGCATCGACTGGCATTGCGGTCGATAACCTTCCTCTGCAGACTGTCGCCGTCATCCCCGCTCGATTCGCCTCGTCACGGTTCCCCGGGAAAGCGCTCGCCGACATCGACGGCCGTCCCATGATCGAACACGTGTACCGCCGGGCCGAACGCTCGCTGGCGGTGTCGCGCGTCATCGTCGCGACCGACGATCTGCGCATCGCGACCGCCGTCAGCCGATTCGGCGGAGAGGTCCGCCTGACGCGCGCCGACCACGCGAGCGGCACCGACCGGCTCGCTGAGGTCGCGACGACGCTCGACTGCGACGTCATCGTCAACGTGCAGGGCGACGAACCGTTGATCGATCCCGGTGCGATCGACCAGGCCGTGGCCCCGTTTGCCGTCGATGCCAGCATCCACATCACCACGCTGTACCGCCGCATCACGGACGGGTCGGAGCTCAACAACCCCAACGTCGTGAAGATCGCGATCGATCGCGCGGGGTACGCGCTGTATTTTTCACGCGCGCCGATTCCGTATGTGCGCGATCCGCGGGGCGGTTGGCCGCCGCTCTATCGACATGTCGGGCTGTACGCGTATCGCCGGAGCGCGCTGCTGGTGCTGGCCGCGCTCGAGCCCACGCCGCTCGAACGCGCTGAAGCGCTCGAGCAGCTGCGCGCGCTCGAGCACGGGATCCGCATCAAGGCGGTCGAGACCGTCTACGACTCGTTCGGCGTCGACACGCCGGAAGACCTTGAACAGGTGCGCCGCCTGCTGGGGGCGCCGGCGTCCGGCTAGGCCGATGGACCACACCATGACCAACACGGACGGACGGACGACCAAATACATCTTCGTGACCGGCGGCGTCGTGTCCTCGCTCGGCAAGGGACTGGCCGCCGCATCCATCGGCGCGCTGCTCGAAGGGCACGGCTACAAGGTCACGCTACAGAAGTTCGACCCGTACATCAACGTCGATCCCGGCACCATGAGTCCGTATCAGCACGGCGAGGTGTACGTGACCGACGATGGCGCCGAGACCGATCTCGACCTCGGACATTACGAACGGTTCACCAACACGACGACGGGCCGTCATTCCAACTGGACGACGGGCAAAATCTATCAGAGCGTCATCCAGAAGGAGCGGCGCGGCGACTACCTGGGGCGGACCGTGCAGGTCATTCCGCACATCACCAACGAGATCAAGGACGCGATCCGCGGCGCGGCCGGCGACAACGACATCCTCCTCGTCGAGATCGGCGGGACCGTCGGCGACATCGAAAGCCTGCCGTTCCTCGAAGCGATTCGTCAGTTCCGACAGGACGTCGGCCGCGACAACTCGCTGTACATCCATCTGACGCTGGTGCCGTTCATCGGCACCGCCGGCGAGCTCAAGACCAAGCCGACGCAGCACAGCGTCCGCGACTTGCGGTCCATCGGGATTCAACCCGATATCCTGCTCTGCCGGACCGATCGGTTTCTCGATTCCGACATCAAGCAGAAGATCGCGCTGTTCTGCGACGTCGACGAGGAAGCGGTGATCACGGCAAAGGACGTCTCGACGATCTACGAAGTGCCGCTCGTGCTCGCGGCCGAAGGCCTCGATCGCATGGTACTGAAGTATCTCCACCTCCCCCAGACCGAGCGGCGCATGGCCGCGTGGGAGGAGCTGGTCAAGCGAATCAAGAATCCGATCGACGAGCTCACGATTCACGTCGTCGGCAAATATGTAGGCTACGAGGATTCCTACAAGAGCCTGAACGAAGCGCTCTATCACGGCGGCTTTCAGAACCGCGTCAAGGTCAACATCAAGTGGATCGAGGCAGAGGCGCTCGAGCAGCCCAACGGCGCCGCGCTGCTCGACGCGGCCGACGGCATCCTCGTGCCGGGCGGGTTCGGCAATCGCGGCACGCGCGGCATGATGAAGGCCGCCGAGATCGCCCGCGAGCGGAAGATTCCGTACTTCGGGATCTGTTACGGCTTCCAGTGGGCGACGGTCGAGTACGCGCGCAATGTGGCGGGCCTCGCCGACGCCGATTCAACCGAATGCACTCCCGAGACGCCGACCAAGGTCATTTACAAGCTGCGCGATCTGCTCGGGGTCGACGATCTGGGCGGGACGATGCG
>JAHFUI010000208.1:0-4794 GCA_023265175.1 Acidobacteriota bacterium | reverse complement strand
AAGTTATGCGTGCGATCTCGCCCCGGGATCGCTCGCCCAGCGCGTGTACGGCACAACGCTGATTCACGAGCGTCATCGTCACCGCTATGAGTTCAACTGCCTCTACGAGCGCGCGCTGACCGAACACGGCCTGCGCATTTCAGGACGATCGCCGGACGGCAAGTTCGTCGAGATTGCCGAGCTGCCGGGCCATCCCTGGTACCTGGCGGTGCAGTTCCACCCGGAGTTCCGGTCGAAGCCGCTGCACCCGCATCCGCTGTTTGCCAGCTTCGTCGAGGCCAGCTATCGCCACAAGTTGTCGTCGGTCGGCCAGCGGGCCGCGACGGAGTCGGTGGCGTGACCCCGTTCACAATTGGCGAGATCCCCATTGGCGGCGGACACCCGTTTGTGTTCATCGGGGGACCCTGCGTCATCGAGAGCGAGCGGCACGCGGGTGATCTGGCCGCCGAGCTCGCCAGTCTGACGGCGAGGCTGCGGGTGCCCTTCATCTTCAAGGCGTCGTACGACAAGGCGAACCGCACCTCGGGGCGGTCGTTTCGCGGACCCGGGCTCACCGAAGGGCTGCGCATCCTCGCCTCGATCAAGGCGCGCGTGGGCGTGCCGGTGCTGACCGACATTCATGAGCCGTCGCATGCGGCGGCGGCGGCCGATGTCGCCGACGTCCTGCAGATTCCCGCGTTTCTCTGTCGCCAGACCGATCTGCTCGTCGCCGCGGCGACGACCGGGCGCGTCGTCAACATCAAGAAAGGTCAGTTTCTCGCCCCCGATGACGTCCGCCACGCCGTGGCCAAGGTCGTCGAGGCCGGGAATCCACGCGTGATCGTCACCGAGCGCGGCACGAGCTTCGGGTATCACAACCTCGTCGTGGACATGCGCGCGTTCCCGATCATGCGCGACGAGGGGCTGCCGGTCGTTTTCGACGTGACCCACAGCCTGCAGCTGCCCGGCGCCGGCGATGGGGTCACGGCAGGGTTGGCCCAGTACATCGAACCGCTCGCCCAGGCGGGCGTCGCGGCGGGCGTCGACGGCGTGTTTCTCGAGGTGCACGAGAATCCGGCGCACGCGAAAAGCGACGCGCAAAACGCGCTCCGGCTCGATCTCGTCGAGCCGCTGCTCCGGCGTTTGATGGCCATCGACGCGATCGTGAAGAACCCGCACCAGCCTCTCGAACCACGAAGAACACAAAGATCACAAAGGGGTATTTCTTTGTGAGCTTCGTGGCCTTTGTGGTTCGATCGGTGGTCCATGGTTGATCTCGCCCTGGCCCGAAAGGTGCTCGAGACGGAAGCCGCGGCGATTCTCGCGCTCGTCTCGCGGCTCGACGGCCGATTCGAGCGCGCCGTCGAACTGCTCAAGTGCTGCCGCGGCCGCGTGATTCTGACGGGCATGGGCAAATCTGGGATCATCTGCCACAAGATCGCCGCGACGCTCGCCAGCACCGGCACCCCGGCCTTCTTCCTGCACCCAGCCGAAGCGACCCACGGCGATCTCGGCGTCGTGCAGAGCGATGATGTCGTTGTGGCGTTGTCGCACAGCGGAGAGACCGACGAGATCCTGCGGCTCCTCGAAGCGATCCGGCGTCTCGGCGCCAAGCTGATCGTCATCACGGGCGATCCGGGTTCGCTGCTCGCGCAGGCCGCCGACGTCGCGCTCGATTGCAGCGTGATCGAGGAGGCGTGCCCGCTCAACCTCATCCCGACCGCCAGCACCACGGCCGCCCTGGCCCTCGGAGACGCGCTCGCCATGACGCTGCTGGTAGAAAAAGGATTCCGCCAGGAGGATTTCGCGAACCTGCATCCGGGCGGGAAGCTCGGGAAGCGGCTCATGCGGGTTGAGAGCCTGATGCACGGGGGTGCACAGTGTCCCATCGTCCGGACCGACACGCACATGCGCGACGTGATCTACGAAATGTCGAGCAAGGCGCTCGGCATGACGTGCGTCGTCGACGCCGGCGACCGGCTGCTCGGGATCATTACCGACGGCGATCTGCGCCGCCACATGGACAGCTCGACCGGCATCATGGAGTTGACCGCGGGCCAGGTGATGACACGCGATCCGGTGTCGATTCCTCCGACGTCGCTCGCTGTCGAGGCGTTGAACATCATGGAGCAGCGCAAGATCACCTCAATCCCCGTCGTTGACGGCGGAGACAACCGGGTCGCCGGCGTCGTGCACCTGCACGACCTGTGGCGAACGAAGCTGTTTTAGGATGTCAGAGGAGAGGACGCCAAGGAAGCGGAGGACCGCCGGGGGATACGATGTCCGTCCACACGAAAGCGTCTCGCGTCAAACTACTCCTCTTCGATGTCGACGGGGTCCTGACCGACGGCAAGATTCTTCTGCATCCCGACGGGACCGAAAGCAAGCAGTTCGACATCAAGGACGGCACCGGGATGGTCTGGGCCCAACGTGCCGGCCTGAAGGTCGGTGTGATCTCGGCCAGGACGTCGCGCGCCACGGCGCAGCGCGCGGCGCAGCTCGGCATCACGATCGTGCAGCAGGGCGTGTCCAGCAAACTGGTCGCGTACGACGAGATCCTTCTTCAGCAGGGCCTCACCGACGCCGACACCGCGTACATGGGCGACGATGTTCTCGACTTGCCGATCGTGAGGCGCGCGGGACTCACCGGCTGTCCCTCTGATGGCGTGCAAGAGGTCCGGTCGCGCGTGGATTACGTGAGCCGCGCCGCAGGCGGCAACGGCGCCGCACGAGAATTCGTCGAGCTCATTCTGAAAGCGCAGGGACGTTGGAAACCGCTCGTGGCCTCGTACTTGAGCGAACCGTTCGAGACGGCCGCTCGCGCGAAATCGGACACGTCACCGAAACGGCGCGCCACCAGGTCATGAGCGACGTCACGCTGCTGACCGGCCTCGTGGCGCTGCTCGTCGGTCTTGCCATCGGCAAGGCCTGGGAACGGTACAAGCTGCGTGACGGCAAGTGGTTCGACAGACGCCGCGCCCGTGAGTCGCCGCATTACCTCCTCGGCCTCAATTTCCTCGTCGCCAATCAGATCGATCTCGCGATTGACGAGCTGACGAGGGCCGCGAGCCTGAACGCGGACGCGCTCGAAGTGCACATGATCCTCGGCAACCTGTACCGCGAGAAGGGGCAGGTCGGCAAGGCGATCACCATTCACCAAGCCCTGCTGCAACGGCCACACCTGAGCAAGCTGGAGCACGCGTACGTGCTCCTGTGTCTCGGCCTCGACTACAAGCGCGGCGGCTTCGTCGAGCGCGCGCACGACGCGTTCGACGAGGTCTTGCGGCTCGATCCGAAGAACGAATACGCTCTCGTCAATCTTCAGAAGCTCCACGAAGAGCAGCACCAGTGGTCCGCGGCATACGACACGCGACAGCGTCTATTCAAGCTCGCCGATGTCGACGCGCGGCCGAAGAACGAGGCGATTCTGGCGTTTCTCGAGAACGAGATCGGCCGGGAGGCGATGCGTCGCAAGGATTACGCCGAGGCGACCGTGCGATTCGAAGGCGCCATCGACCTCGACGCGCGTGCCGTGCCGGCGTACCTGAATCTCGGCGATGTCCGCGTGCTGCAAGGCGACGAGCGGGGAGCCGCCGCGATTTGGGAGAGGCTGATAGAGCTCGCGCCGGACCGCGCCTACCTCGCCTTCGATCGGCTCGAAGCGCTCGCGGTCAGGACCGGATCGCCGGACCGGTTCACGCGGCTGTGTCGCAAGCTGATTGACGACAACCCGCTGGACTGGCGCGCGCGCCTCGCCTTGTCGCGTCATCTCGCCGCCGGCGGCCACCCGCGCGAGGCGCTGGATCTCTTGTTTGCCGCGCTGGTCCAGAATCCGCACGCGCTCGGCATCCACCAGGCGATCTGGCGCGCCCTCGGACAGCTTCGCCACGAGCCGGCGCTCGTCGACCGCTACAGCGAGCTGACGCGCCACGCCGTCTTCTACCTCGATCCGCACGTCTGCATGCGGTGCCGGTACCGCAGCACCGAGCTGCTCTGGCAGTGCCCGCATTGCCACGACTGGAACACCTTCGTCGAGGAGCGAATCGCACCGGCGCAGGATACGGCGGAAGCCGAGGTCTAGAAGGTTTTCTCTGCGTCTCGGTGACTCTGTGGCGAATTTCTCAGTGTCTCGCGGCCCGTGGGACTTGCACCATGGGCTGCTACAGTCGCCGAAGCAGCTGCAGAACGTCTTCAACTTGGCGATCGGTGTCTTCGAACGTCCCGTCGGTTCGGATCACAAAATCAGCCTGGGAGGCTTTCTCGCCGGTCGGCCATTGCGCGGCGATGCGCTGGCGCGCGGCTTCGTCCGTCAGTCCGCGCTCGGCCAGGCGGCGAATCTGGGTCTCGACGGGGCAGGCCGTCACGATGACGCGATCGAAGTCGGACTGGTAACCGCTTTCGTACAACAGCGGCACATCGACGATGGCGAGCGGCGAGCCGAGCAGCTCGAATGCCCGCAAGCCGGCCGTGATGGCGCGATGCACCGCTGGGTGGACGAGCGCCTCCAACTCCCGGCGGGCCTGAGGGTCGGCGAACACGATTGGCCCGAGCTGTGTGCGGTCGACCGAACCGTCAGCCGCGATGACGCCGGGGCCGAATCGCGCGGCGATCGACTGGACGGCTTCTGTTCCGGGGGCCATCACACCGTGCGCAAGCGTGTCGGCATCGAGACAGGGAATGCCCCGACTGCGGAACCGATCGAGGACGTGGCTCTTGCCCGTGGCGATCCCGCCGGTGAGGGCGACCTTCAACATAGATGCCACCACGAAAACACGAAGACACGAAGAAGAAAAGGCTTTTCGTGTTTTCGTGTTT
>JAHFUI010000207.1 GCA_023265175.1 Acidobacteriota bacterium | reverse complement strand
CAGCTCATCGAGCCGAAATATTCGGCGGCCGCCTTGATCTCCTCGTCCGTCATGCCCTTCGCGATGGCGATCATGACGTTCGTGTTGGCCTTCCGCGAATCGGCGCTCTTTCTCGCGTCGCTCCTGAAATCGGCCATCGTCTGCAGGAAATAGCCGACCGGCAGGCCGGCGACGCCCGCGTTCTCGGGACGCCCCTTGCCGTTCGGGTAGTGACAGAGGCTGCAGGCGCGCACGTCAGGCCGCTTGCCGTGCGCAACGACATCAGGCATTTGCGGGTGGTCGCCGGGAAACCAATCCGCCGGACCGAACGCGTCGCGAATCTGCGTCAGCGTGAAGCTACCGCTGCTGCCCGGCACCTGCTTTGGTGAGGTGTCGGCGGGCGCCGGCGCGGCCGCGGCGGCTGCGCCCCCTCGTCCACCGCCGGCACCACCGGGCGCGGCGGGAGCCGGGCGCGGCGGCGTGGCGGCAGCGGGAGCCGCAAAGCCATACGCCCATGGCGGCGGCGGGTCGCCAGCGGCGAACAGGACTCCGGTTGCGGCGGCGGCGACGACGGTCAAGGCCAGCTTCACATTGCGCATAGAATCCCTCGCTTGCTGCGGTCCGATTGAGTGCACGTTGTACATCCGACGGCAGTCGTGTGCAACGAAAATCAGCGGCGGGTGCGAACGCCTGCGGCGAGATGCTAGGAGCCCGTCCGAGTAATGCCGAAGCGGGCTCCTAGTAGGCGCGCTCCGCGCGCGGTCATTCAAGATCATTGGCGTTCTTGCCGGCGAAGCCTACTAGGAGCGTGTTCCGATTTCTCAGAGACGCTCCTAGGGATACAAGCGATTGAGCATCCGCGGGTAGGGAATCGTCTCGCGCACGTGCTCGAGGCCGCAGATCCAGGCCACCGCGCGCTCGATCCCCATGCCGAATCCGCCGTGCGGCACGGTGCCATACCTGCGCAGATCGATGTACCAATCGAAGGCTTCCTTCGGCAGCCCATGTTCATTGATTCGTTTCAGCAGCAGGTCGAGATCGTCGAGACGCTGGCCGCCGCCGATGATCTCGCCATATCCCTCCGGCGCGAGCACGTCGACGCCCAGCGCCACTTCCGGACGTTGCGGGTCCGGTTTCATGTAGAACGGCTTCACGCTGGTCGGATACCGGTGCACCATCACCGGCCGATCGAAATGCTCTGAGAGGGCCGTCTCGTCCGGCCCGCCGAAGTCGCCGCCCCATTCGAAAGGCAGACCTTTCTCCTGCAGGATCTTGACGGCGTCGTCGTACGAGATGCGCGGAAACGGCGCCTGCACGCGTTCGAGCTTGCTGACGTCCCGTTCGAGGACGGTCAGTTCGCGCCGCCGCTTGTCGAGCGCACGGCCGACGATAGAGACGAGGAGCCCTTCGGCGAGCTGCATCACATCGTCGAGATCGGCGTACGCCATCTCCGGCTCGACCATCCAGAATTCAGTGAGGTGGCGCCGCGTCTTCGATTTTTCCGCGCGGAACGTCGGACCGAAGCAGTACACGCGCCCGAGCGCCATCGCGTTGGCTTCGTTATAAAGCTGTCCGCTTTGCGTGAGGTACGCGGTCTGTTCGTCGAAGTACTGCGCCGGAAACAGCGTGGTGGTTCCCTCGCAGGCCGCCGGGGTGAAGATCGGCGTATCGGCGAGAATGAACCCCCGCGCGTTGAAGAAATCGCGGACGGCGTTGATGATTTCGTGGCGGACCCGCAGGATCGCCTGCTGGCGCTCAGTGCGGATCCAGAGGTGCCGGCGGTCGAGCAGGTAATCGACCCCATGCTCCTTCGGCGTGATCGGGTAGTCGTGCGACTCGCCGACGACCTCGATGGCCTTGACGTCGATTTCAAAGCCGCTTGGCGCCCGCGTATCGGCGCGGACCGTTCCCGTCACCCTCAGCGATGTTTCCTGCGAGAGATGATCGGCTGTCTTGAACATCTCGTCGCCGACGGCGGCCTTCGACATCACCGCCTGAATGAATCCGCTTCCGTCGCGCACGATCAGGAAATGAATCCTGCCGCTGGAACGGCGGGCGTGCAGCCATCCTTTGAGCGTGACCTCTTCGCCCTCGTGCGCGCCGATGTCTTCGATGTACACGTGCATATCTGTCTCAAATGCAACCACGAAGACACGAAAACACGAAATCCTTTTGATAAGAATTCTTCGTGCCTTCGTGTTTTCGTGGTTGCATTTCAATCTGCCAGCAGGCGCTCGATCCGCTGCCGTGCCCGTTGTGCTTTGTGCAGCGTCTCTTTCGGCGAACCGTGCGCGGCGATTTCGAGCAGGAGGGTCTGGTCGTAGCCCACTTTCTGCACGGCCGTCATCGCCGCCGGCCAGTCGATCGTGCCGTCGAAGGGCACGAGGTGATCGTCGGCACGTCCATGGTTATCGTGCACGTGTGTCGTGATGAGGTGGCCCGAGACCGCTTCGATCGCGTCGAGCAGATCGCCATCCATGTGCGCGTGGCCGAAATCCAGACAGACGCCAACATCGGCCGCCTCGAGATCTTCCTCGACGAAGTGGACGAGCGATGCCACCCGCGAGAGCTCGTTCGGAATCACTTCAACGGCGATGCGGACGCCGAGCGGCGTTGCGGCCTGACAAAGCTCCTCGATGCTGCGTCGCGCCGCGTCGCGGCTGTTATCGCCCGGCGACGGATTTTGGGAGCGCGCCAGCCCCAGATGCGCCACGAGCACCTTCGCCGGAATCCGGCGTGCAATGTGCAACGCCCGCTCGGCTTCAGCGACCGCCAACGCGCGCGCCTCCGGATCGATGCTTGCGAGCGTGAGCGGTTTGCCCCAGCGGCCTCCCACGAAACTATCGGCGACCGGCGCGTGAATGCCATGCAGCTCGAGGCCAGCGTCCGCGAGCCACTGCTGAAGGTCAGCGACCGCGGCGGGGTTGTGGTAGTCGAAATGCGTGCGGGTCGCGAACAATTCAACCGATTCGAATCCGTGCGCCGCGATCTCGATCAGGTGATCGCGGCTCAATCGCTGACCGTGGTAGAGATGCGTCGAGACGCCGAAGGGCCGCTTGAGCACAGAACCTGAATTCTACATCTGGTTATCTGGTCATCTGGTTATCTGGTCATTGATCTCCCCAATTGACCAATCAAGTAACCAGATAACCAGATAACCAGATGACCAGATAACCAGATGTTTAGCGCAGCTCCTCGACGTGTTCCGCGAGGAGCTCTCGCAGCCGCTCGAAGCGCGGATATTTGTCGAGGTTCGCGCGCACGTAGTGCAGCGTGCGCGGCATGTATTGGATGTAGACCGTATTGCGCCGCGTCATCGTCTGGTAGCCGAAGGTGCCGAGCGCTTTCAGGTTGCGTTGCAGCGCCATGACGTCGAAGCGGCGGCGGAGCTCCAGCAACGTGCGATCGGCATCGGGCAGCGCGCCGTCGCCGTATCCTTTCAGCGCCAGAAAATACGCGATGAGATCGTCGACTTCGCGATCGGCAAGGTCGACGTACGAGTCGCGCAGCAGCGACGCCAGATCGTAGGTGGCGGGACCCATGCGCGCGTCCTGGAAGTCGAGGATGTACAGGCTTCCCGCGTGCAGCATCAGATTGCGGCTGTGATAATCGCGATGACACAGCACGCGCGGCTCGGAGGCCAGCTCGGTGACGATCGACGACCATTCCTCGCCGAGCGCAGCTCGTTGCGCGGCCGACAGCGCCGCGCCGCGATAGCCCTCGATGAAGTGCTTGATGAAGAAATCGAGCTCCCACGTGAGCTTCTCGACGTCGAACGCCCTCCGATAGGCGACGTAGCCGGCGGGCTCGATCTCGGCGCCTCTGCGCTGCAGCAGGTCGATGAACGCGACGGCCTGCCGATAGAGAGCCGCGTGCTCGGTCGGCGTCGCCGCGCCAAGGTGCGCCTGGAGGGTGACGTCGCCGAGGTCCTCGAGCGCGAGAATGCCCAGCGTATCGGAGTGGCCGAGCAGCGCCGGCACCGGCAGCGGCATCTGCCGCAGCAGATCGGCGACGTTGACAAACGGCAGCGACGCGAACTCAATCGGGCCGACATGGAGCGCCAGCACGATGGAATCGCCCGCCGGGCGGATGATGCGGAAGTACCGGCGGTCGGAGGCGTCGCCGGTCAGCGGCACCACCGTGGTGCCGGCGCCATCGAGACCATTGGCCCGCAGGTACCGATCGATTCGGTCGCGCAGGTCGAGACCTTCAGCCGTCCGCTTCTCGCGAATCGTCATATGGACAGAGGTACGGTGCGAATGGCGCCGTCTGGAGCACGCAGCAGTATCGTCCGGCGGTAACTCGCACCGCGAGGCACCGAGACGCCGTCGGTGATCACGCACTCGTCGACCACGCAGTCGCTCGAGATCTCGACATCGTCCCACAGAATCGATCGCGACACGCGTGCCGCCGGATCGATGCGCGTGCGCGCGCCGCACGTAAGATCCGCGCCGCCTTCCACGTGCACGAACGACCAGGAGGTCGACCAGTAGTCGGCCACCGTCCCCACGTCCCAGAATGCCGCGTCGTACACAAATCCGCGGATCGCGCCCGGCTGTTCGGCAATCAACGAATCGTAGATTCCGCCGATTGACTGGGCCGGCCGTCCAGCGGGCAGCACCTCGAACACGCGCGAGCAGGCGACCTGGACGCCGATGAAGTGATAGGAGCCTTCCGCTGCGGTGCCCCGCGCGGCGAATCCGAGCACGCGCCCCTCGGCGTCGACGCGAACGCCGCCGTAGCGATGAGGATCGCGGTTGGGCACCAGCGCGAGCGTGACCAGAGCGCCGGCCGAGTGATGCGCATCGATGAGCGCGCCGAGGTCGACGTCGGTCAGCGTATCACCGTTGATGATCAAGAACGTGTCGGCGCCGATAATCGGCAGCGCCTGGCGCGGTCCGCCGGCGGAGCCCAGGATCTCGGGTTGTTCCCACGAGTACCGGACGCGAGCCGAGAGGTCGCTGCCGTCACCCATCACCGCGGCGATTGTCTCAGGGCGGTGGTGCAGATTGAGCACGATATCAGTCACGTCGCGCGCGGCCAGCCACCTGACGATGCGGCGAATCATCGGTTCGCCGGCAACGGGAATGGCTGCCTTGGCGCGCGCGTCGGTGAGCGGCCGGAGGCGGGTGCCGCAACCGGCCGTCAGAATCAGGGCGCTGCTCAATTTGGTCATCTGGTCATTTGGTTATCTGGTCATTGGATTGATCGGTTGAACACATCAAATGACAAGACGACCAGATAACCAGATAACCAGATTTATGAATTGCCATCGAACAGCATGTCCGTGATCGGCAGGCCGCGTTGCTGGCAATATTCGCCGTAGAGCCCGCGGTAGGAGTCGAGCAGATAGTCGTTCGGACCGCGTCCCAGCGCCTCGGCCATCATGGCGATGCCGCGAGCGCCGCCTTCGATCTCGACGAAGGTGCCGACCGGCGTTTCGTCGACCGCCACAATCACATCGTCTTTCGAGAACTCCTCGCGGTACTTCTGATAGCGGAACCATGCCCGGAAGCCGAGCTCTTCGAGGACCGTGAGAAGCAGCACACCATCACCGACCTCGGTCTCGAGCTCGTCGCGCACCTTCATCGCAGCGGGCTGAACCGGACCTTTGAACGTGAGCAGGCTGGTGCCCGCCTCGATTCGAACGCGAAGCACCGATCGGAGGCGGCGAAGCGTGTCGTCCGCGTTATCGAGCAGGTAATCGTCCTGGAGGCGCCGGCCTCGCAGGGGAGTCGCGCCGGCTGCGACGATCGCGGCGCGCGCGTCCTCCGGACTTGCGAACCGCAACTTGATTTCCCGCTCCAGAATGGCCGGCATCGAACACGTCCATTTAATCGCCGGTCTTCGCAAATTACAACGCGATCGTACGGCCGAATCCGCGCGTGCGATTCGCGGTCCGGCGCGAGGTCCCGGTGACGTGCGAGACGACGATGCGCACGAACACGTACATGGTGAAGCATTCGAGGGCGAACGCGGGGAAGCCGAGATAGCCGGGCAGAGGCATCTCGAAGATCTTGAACCGCTCCATGCTCGGCACGGTGTAGTGCCACTTGGCGCGCGACCAGTAGTTCCAGAATTCCCACAGCACCCCGCACAGCATGCCGCTCAAGGCGAGATTCTTGATGCGGGTGAGCTGCCCATCGCGGTTCACGAACAGCGACTCGCCGCCGAGCCTGACGTTGATCGGCTCGAGCAGAAGAATGAATCCCAGCCACACCGGAGCGGCGAGGTACGGCGACGGCCACACGAGCGGCCAGATCAACATCGCCGCGCCGATCGTGATGGCGATCCACGACAGGACGGCCGCGGCTCGTGGCGCGATGACGAAATGGATGTCGTGCGATTGTTCAAGCGACTTCTTCGCCAGCCGGTGCCGGCGCCAGACAGCCATCACCTCCGCCCCCTCGAAGATCGCGGGCCAGATCGTGGCGAACGACCACGCGTACCCGAAGTACCGCAGCCACGGGTTCTCGGGAAGGCCCACGTAGTGCCAGTTCTCGATGAACCGGTTGTAGAGCTCGAACACGAGCCAGAGCGGAATCGAGGCGAGGACCAGCCCGACAAACTCACGCGGCGCGGATCTGATCCACGAATTGCCACGCGCGCGCCAGACGATGGCGTCGGCGAACAGGATGAAGCCGGTCCAGGCGATCGGCGTGTTCCACGACCAGAACGGCTCGACCTTCGCGAGCGTCGCCGCTTCCGAGACGATCATCAGGAGGAGGCCAAGGGTGATCATCGAATCTGGCAATTGGGTAATCGGGTAATCGGGCAATTGAATTGTGGAATCGGTTCCGCGACTCGAATCGCAATCCAATCACCAGATTACCCGATTACCCAATTACCCGATTCTCATGTGACGCGCTGGCCGAACGCACATCCGCGCAGTGTCGGACGGCCGACGTCCTTGCCCAGGATGAGGATCTTGTGCGTGCTGCCCAGCCCGCCGGGCATCATCAGCGTCTTGAGCCCGCGGGAGTGATGCGCGAGAGGAAACGACGTCTGTCCCGCGAGCAGCCCCAGCGCAAAGTAGGTCTGATCCATGAAGCCGAGCGTGGTCAGGCCCTCGTCCTCCGCCGCCGCGCGCACGCTCGTGAAGTCGACGTGCGTCGTCAGATCCTGCTCGCCGGGGCGGTCCAGCCAGGCCGGCGCGCCGGCGCGTCGTTCAGGGCCGGCCATCGTATGTCGCGAGAACGCCGTCAGCGTCCCGCCGGCATGGGTCGCCGAGTAGAGCTCGCGTGCCTCGTGACCGTAGTCGATCAGGATCATGAACCCGCGCCGCAAGCAACGAGCGGCGTGGCGAACCCACTCGACCGCCCGCAGATTGATCTCCGTGCGCCATCCGGGTTCGAGCGTGACGCCGAGGCGTGAGAGGTAGCCGGCGAGAGCCGGGGTCGACGGCGGACCCTCCACAGTCGACAGTCGACCGTCGTCAGTCATCAGTCGGCCGTCGTCAGTCATCAGTCGGCCGTCGTCAGTCATCAGTCGGCCGTCGTCAGTCGTCAGTCGGCGGTCGTCAGTCGTCCGTCCTGCCCCTCGACTGACGACTGTCGACTGTCGACTGGCGACTA
>JAHFUI010000003.1:59825-81128 GCA_023265175.1 Acidobacteriota bacterium | reverse complement strand
CGGTCCGCAGCCTTGTGCCGAGCGCCGGCGCCGGCTTCGTCGTCGCGTTGTGCGGCGAGATGCAGCGCATGCCGGGCCTGGGCAAGACCCCGGCCTTCGCGAACATCGATATCGACGGCGACGGGAGGACGGTGGGACTGTTCTGAATTTGGTTATCTGGTCATCTGGTTATCTGGTTATTGGGTCACCTGGTCATTGATTCTGCAATGACCAGATCCCCCAATGACCAGATCCCCCAATGACTAGATCCCCCAATGACTAGATAACCAGATGACTAGATAACCAGATGAATGCCGTATACTGGTACCCGGATGTTCGAACGGTACACCGAAAGAGCTCGACGAGTCCTCTTCTTCGCCCGGTACGAGGCCAGTCAGCTCGGCAGCATCTCCATTGAGACCGAGCATCTGCTCCTCGGGCTGATCCGCGAAGGCAAGGGGCTCACCAGCAGGATTTTCGCGCGCTCGCACCTCTCCCTCGAGAACATTCGCAAGGAAATCGAAGGCCGCACCGTCTTTCGGGAGAAGGTGTCCACGTCGGTCGAGATCCCGTTCAGCGCCGACACCAAGCGCGTGCTGCAGTTTGCGGCCGAAGAAGCCGATCGCCTGCTGCACAACTACATTGGCACCGAACATCTCCTGCTCGGCATTCTTCGCGAGGAACGGTCCGTGGCGGCGTCCATCCTGATGGAGAAGGGGATGCGCCTCAACACCGTCCGCGAGGACATTGTCCAGCTCCTCAACGAGAAGACGACGCTGACGCGCGTGAAAGAGACGCCGCTGCTCGCCGAGTTCAGTCGCGATCTCACCGAATCGGCGATGAAGAACCAGCTCGATCCGCTCGTCGGCCGCGAGCACGAGCTGGAACGCGTGCAGCAGGTGCTCTGCCGCCGCACCAAGAACAATGCCGTCCTCATTGGCGAGCCGGGCGTGGGAAAAACGGCGATTGTCGAAGGTCTGGCGCAGAAGATCGTGTACGGGGACGTGCCGCACTTCCTCGCCGACAAGCGGATGCTCGCCCTCGACATCTCGCTCATCGTCGCCGGCACGAAGTATCGCGGTCAGTTCGAAGAGCGCCTCAAGGCGATCATGAAGGAGCTGACCGACAATCCGAACATCATCGTCTTCATCGACGAGCTGCATACGCTGGTCGGCGCGGGCTCGGCCGAAGGGTCGCTCGACGCGGCGAACATTCTGAAGCCGGCGTTGTCACGCGGCGAGATCCGGTGCATCGGCGCGACGACGCCCGCCGAGTACCGCAAGTACATCGAGAAAGACCGGTCGCTCGAGCGGCGCTTCCAGGCGATCAAAGTCGATCCGCCCGGGGAGCGCGAGACGATCGAGATCCTGCTCGGCGTCAAGGATCGCTACGAGAGCTTCCACCACGTGGAGTACACGGGCGAGGCGATTGAGGCCGCGGTGTACCAGTCGAACCGCTACATCACCGATCGCTTCCTGCCGGACAAGGCAATCGACCTCGTCGACGAGGCGGGCGCGCGCGCGAAGCTGCGCGAAGCCGGCTACAGCGAAGAGTTCGGCGAGATCAACAAGAGCATCCGCGTCGCCGTCGAGCAGACGGACATCGCCGTCTCGCAGAAGGATTTCGAGAAGGCGCAGTTCTATCGCGATCAGGAAGTGACCGCGCGCGAGAACCTGCAGTTCGTGCGCGAGAAGTTCGACGTCAAGTCGAGCTCTCGCAAGGTCGTCGTCGGCAAACAGGAGATCGACGAGGTCGTCTCCAAGTGGACCGGCGTACCGATTGCCTCGATCAACCAGGACGAGGGTGACAAGCTCCTGCGCATGGAAGCGGAGCTGCACCGGCGCGTCATCAGCCAGGAAAAGGCGATTTCCGCGATCTCGCGGGCGATTCGTCGATCACGCGCTGGACTCAAAAACCCGAACCGCCCCGTCGGCAGCTTCGTGTTTCTCGGGCCGACCGGCGTCGGCAAGACCGAGCTTGCGCGCGCGCTCGCGAACTTCCTGTTCGGCAGCGATCACGCGCTGATCCGCTTCGACATGTCCGAATACATGGAGAAGCACTCGGTCTCCAAGCTGATTGGATCGCCGCCCGGATATGTGGGACACGAAGAGGGCGGTCAGCTCACCGAGAAGGTCAAGCGCAATCCGTACTCGGTCGTCCTGCTTGACGAGATCGAGAAGGCGCACCCGGACATCTTCAACATCCTGCTGCAGGTGTTCGAAGACGGCCATCTCACCGACGGCCTGGGCAACCGGGTGAACTTCAAGAACGCGATCATCATCATGACGTCGAACATCGGCGCGCGCTTCATCCAGAAGAAGACCTCGATGGGCTTCCAGTCGTCGGACACGGGCGAGATCGCCAAGAGCGTGACCGACATGGTGCTCGGCGAGGTGAAGCGCACATTCAACCCGGAGTTCATCAACCGCATCGACGAGATCATCGTCTTCGAGGCGCTCGACGACGAGGACTTGCGGCGGATCATGGGGCTGCTGGTCACGCAGTTGAACGGCAACCTCATCGATCGCAAGCTGAAGATCTCGCTGACGCCGGGCGTGATCGACTGGATCATCGAAATCACGTGCAAGGACCGCTCGTACGGCGCGCGCCCGCTGCGCCGGGCGATTCAGCGCTACGTCGAGGATCCGCTGGCGGAGGAGCTCATCCGCGGTCACCTGCTGGGCGGCGACGTCGAGGTGTACCTGGAGGCTGGGGCCCTCGCCTACCGGCCCGCGGGGGAGATCCTGGCCGGCCGGAAGCTCGCCTAACTCAATCTGGTTATCTCGTTATCTGGTTCTTTGGTTATTTGGATCTCGTCCATTCCAAAGATTCCAATAACCAGATAACCAGATAACCAGATAACCAAATAACTAGATGTGCCGGCCGAAGGCCCCACTCGAGCGTCTAATTTCAAGTACAATAACAGGTTGCCAGTCCTGTGCCCGTGAGAGTTTCCTGATGCGCACATGTTTTGGGGTATGGGCCGTTACGACGGCGTTGATGTCGGCGCAGCCGCTGCTGGCGCGGCAGCAGGCCGCGGCGGCGCCTGCCTCGCTCCCGAATCCGACGACGATCTGCGGGAGTCCGATTCCGGAACCTGCCTCACTGCCGCCGGCCGGGTCCGGGCCGGTCGTCTACCTGGTGTTCCCGTGCTGGGAAGCGCAGGGCAACCAGACCGTCATCGAGCCGGCCACCTATCTGTATTACATCCAGCTCAAACCGAGCGCGCCGTCGCAAGGGCTCTGGACACCGTACGACGAGGCGGCCGAGAAGGCGATCCACGACGACTTCTATCGTCTCTGGAACACCAACTTCCTCGACAATGTGTCGGTCGACACGCGCGACTACAAGTTCTCGAACGGGGTGATCGGCAAGCTGGTCACCTACAACATGGAAGAGCGGCAGCGGGTCAAGTTCGGCCCGGACTTCGTCGGCTCGAAGCAGCTCGATACCACGAAGATCGACGAGAAATTGAAGGAGCTCAACCTGCAGATCCGGCTCGATACCTTCCTCGACGCGGGCCTGGTCAAGAAAGTCGGCGGCGTCGTGCAGGACATGATGAAGGAGAAGGGCTTCCAGAACGCGGAAGTCACGCCCGAGATCAAGGAAGTGCCGGGCGGCCCCAAGCTCGTGCACTTGACGTACACCATCAGCGAAGGCCCGAAGATCAAGATCCAGTCGATCCACTTCATCGGCAACAAGGCCATCAGCGGTGGGACGCTGAAGGGGCAGATGAAGGACAACAAGGAGCGGAGCTTCTGGGCGCGCATGTTCGCCGGCCTGAGCACCTATCAGGAGGCCAAGTTCGACGAAGACGCGGAAAAGGTCGTGGAGTACTACCGCGACCACGGCTATGTCACGGCGCGGGTCGGCGCGCCGGAGCTCAAGCTCGTCCGCGACTCGGGCGACAAAAAGACCCGCTACATCGACCTCCGCATTCCGGTCGTCGAGGGCAATCGTTACAAAGTCGGGGAGTTCACCTTCGACGGGAACACGGTCGTCAAGAGCGCGGACTTGCGGCCGATGTTCAAGGTCGAGTCCGGCAAGTACTACAGCGAGAAAACGATCCGCAAAGGCCTCGAGAAGGCGCGTGAAGCGTACGGAGCCGGTGGCTACTTCGAGTTCACCGGCTATCCCGATTACAAGTTCCGCGACCAGCCGAACCCCGCCGAGCCGCAAACGCCGGACGCCCTGAACGCCGAGGCGCCCAACGCCACCAACGGTCCGCCGATTGTCGACGTCACGGTGCGGCTGCAGGAAGGGAAGCAGTTCTTCGTCAATCGCCTCACGTTCACCGGCAACACGACGACGCGGGACAACGTGATTCGCCGAGAGGTGCGGCTCGTCGAGGACGGCGTCTTCAACACGGAAATGCTCAAGTACAGCATCAAGCGGTTGAATCAGCTCGGCTACTTCAAACCTCTCGAAGGCAACAAGGACGTCGACGTTCAGAAGACCCCGGGCGAAGACAACAAGGTCGACGTGAAGTTGAAGCTGGAAGAGCAGAACCGCAACCAGATCACCTTCGGCGCCGGCGTGTCGGAGTTCGAGGGGTTCTTCGGGCAGATGTCCTTCTCGACGTCGAACTTCCTGGGCCGCGGCGAGAGCCTCACGTTGTCGGCGCAGTCCGGATCGCGCGCGCAGAACTACCAGCTCGCCTTCAACGAGCCCTTCCTGTTCGATCGCAACATCAACGGCGGGTTCGATGTATTCAGGCGTGACATCCGTTACATCGGACAGTTCACGCAGCGATCGACCGGCGGCGTCATCAGCTTCGGCTTTCCACTCGCCGGGTTCACACGGCTGTTCACGAACTACAGCTACGAGCGGGTGCGCGTGACCGAAGTCAGCGACGTCTACACCGATCCGCTGGTGCTGGCGCGCAACCCGTACCTGCGCGATTCGCTGCTGATCGGCCAGGGCGGCGAACGGGTGATTAGCAAAGTCGTGCCGAGCCTCGTTCACAACACCGTGGACAATCCGATTACGCCGACGACGGGCCGCCGGTACTCGCTGTCCATCGATCTCGCCGGGCTTGGCGGCAATACGAACTTTTACAAACCGCTCATCGAGGGCGTGTGGTACCTCAAACAGAACAGTCGAATGTCGCTCGGCCTCCGCGGGCAGTACGAGTACATCCACACGTTCAGCGGCTCGAAGGAGCTGCCGATTTTCGAGAAGTTGTTCCTGGGCGGGGAGTACAGCGTGCGCGGCTTCGATCTCCGCTCGATCGGCCCGCAGGATCCGGCCACCGGTCTCGTGCTGGGCGGCAACAAGAGCGTGCTCTTCAACATTGAGGAGCTGATCACGGTCGCCGGTCCGGTGCGCGCGGTCTTCTTCTACGACGCCGGGCAGGTGCAGCCGGGGCCGGAAGTCGTGGGTCCCGCGTCGTTCACGCCGCTCGGCCAATTTTTCGGATCGACGTTGAAGCCGGGCAAGAACTTCACGTTGCGGGATTTCAAGACCTCGACGGGACTCGAGATCCGATTCTTCATGCCGGTGCTGAACGTGCCGTTCCGGTTGATCTTCGCCCACAATCCGCAGCGTTCCGGCGTCCTCGACAATACGCTGCAGCCGCAGAAATCGTTCCAGTTCCGGTTTGCGGTGGGGTCGACCTTCTAGTAGGATCAATCACTTATGAGACGTCTCGCCATTGCCGCTTCGCTTGCGCTCGCGTTGAGCGCCGTTTCCCCGTCCGCTCAGGCACCCGCGCCCCAGACGCCGCCGGCCGCACCACGGCCCGCCATCCCCGCGCCCGCGCCGGCCACGACGCCGCCCGCGCAACCGGCTCCGGCCGCGCTGCAAGCGCCCGCGCCATTCCCGGCGGGCGCGAAGATCGCATACGTCGATTTCCAGCGCATCGCGGCGGAATCGATCGAGGGGCAAAGCTCGTCGGCCAAGATCAACGCGCTTGTGTCGAAGAAGCAGGTCGAGGGCTCCGAGAAGGCGAAACAGCTCCAGTTGAATCAACAGAAGCTGGCGCAGAGCGGCGCCGTGATGAGCGAGGCCGCGCGGACGCAACTCGAGAAGGAGATTGAGAAGCAGACGCGAGAGGGCGAGCGGTTCCAGCAGGACGCGCAGGCCGAGATCAACGAGCTTCAGCAGGAGCTGCAGCTCGAGTTCCAGAAGAGGATCACGCCGATCGTGCAGCAGGTGTTCAACGAGAAAGGTCTGCACCTGCTGCTCAGCCGCGGCGACGCCGGCATCGTCATTGGCGATCCCGGTCTCGATCTGACGGCTGACGTGGTCAAGAAGCTCGATGCGCAGGCACCCAAGCCCGCGGCGACTCCGGCGGTACGACCGGCGGCGCCGGCGGCAGCGCGACCGGCGCCCGCGACGCCCGCCCCCGCGACGCCGGCGCCTCCCAGGCCGTAGCCCCGATCAATGCTAAATGCTGAATGTCAAATGCTAAAGTAACTGAGCATTTCGCATTTCGCATTTAGCATTGTCTCCCGTGATCAGCATCCCCACGCTCCTGGACCGCTTGTGTTACAGGTATCCGTCCCTGATGGTGGACCGGATCGCCGAGCACGCCGCCGGCCGGCGTCTCGTGGCGGTGAAGAACGTGACGGTGAACGAGGAGTTCTTTCAGGGGCACTTTCCCGGCGAGCCGCTGATGCCCGCCGTGCTCATGCTGGAATCGCTGACGCAGCTTGCGGCGATTCTGCTGTTGCAGCGCGACGAGGCGCCCCCCAATGCCCGCGTTTACCTCCGCGGCGTGAACGACGCGAAGTTTCGGCGACAAGTCGTCCCCGGCGATCGGCTCCGCCTGGAAGTCTCGCTGGGACGGCGACGCGCATCGCTCGCACGGGTACACGCCGAGGCCTTCGTCGACGAGCACCTCGTCGCGGAAGCGGAGCTGCTCCTGGGCCTCGTCCCCGATCGGACCGAGGTCCATCCGACGGCGATCGTCCACCCGCGCGCGCAGATCGGCGAGGGCACCGCGATTGGCCCTCACGCGTCGATCGGTCCCAACGTGCGCATCGGCGCCAACTGCCGGATCGGATCGTCGGCCGTGATCGAGGGGTGGACGGAGATCGGCGACGACACCGAGATCTATCCGTTCGCGTCGATCGGCCTGGTTCCCCAAGACTTGAAGTTCCGCGGAGAGGAGACGCGGCTGGTCATCGGCCGCCGCAACATCTTCCGCGAGTTCGTCACGATCAACCGCGGGACGCGCGGGGGCGGGGGGGTGACGGCGATCGGCGATCGCAACGTCTTCATGGCCTACGTGCACGTCGCGCACGACTGCCAGGTCGGCGACGACACGATCTTCGGCCCGCACGCGACGCTCGGGGGCCACGTCACGGTCGAGGATTTCGCGAATATCAGCGCGGGCTCGGCCGTGCACCAGTTTTGCCGTGTCGGTCAGCATGCCTTCATCGGCGGCTATTCGGTCGTGACCAAGGACGCGCTGCCCTACGCGCGGACGGTTGGCAGCCGGCCCGCACGGATCTTCGGGACGAACACGATTGGTCTGATGCGCCGCGGCTTCTCGCCCGCGGTCGTCGAGAAGCTGAAGCGGTCGTTCCGGTATCTGCTGCAGTCCAAATTGAACACCACGCGCGCGCTCCAGCAGATCCAGCGGGATCGATCGCTCGCCTGCGATGAAGTGCAGTACTTGATCGATTTCATCCGCACCTCGCAGCGCGGCGTCATACTGCGGCGCGCGACCCGCCGTGCTGAAGAAGTCCTCGCGGACGAATGACCACATTGCAATGTCGTTATGCATGTAGGCCTTATCGCAGGGAACGGCCGCTTTCCGTTTCTTGTCCTCGACGCCGCGCGGGGCGCCGGGCACGACGTCACCGTCATCGCCATCAAGGAAGAAGCGTTTCCGGAGCTGGCCGATCTGGCGGCGAAGCGACCATCGGCGGCTTTGCACTGGGTGTCGCTGGGACAGCTGGGCACGTGCATCACGCTGCTCAAGGACGCCGGCGTGACCCAGGCGGTGATGGCCGGGCAAGTCAAGCACACGAAGCTGTTCGCCGACATCATGCCGGACCTGACGCTCGTGGGCGTGCTCGTGCGTCTCAAGGCTCGAAATACCGACGCGCTCATCTCGGGGATCGCGGACGTCCTGCGTACAAACGGGATCGAGCTGATGGACTCGACGACCTTTCTGGCGCCGCTGCTGGCGCCTGCCGGCGTGTTGACCGGCCGTGCGCCGAGCGATGAGGAGCGTGCGGACCTCGACTTCGGCTACCCCGTCGCCGATGCGATCGCCGGCCTGGACGTCGGGCAGACCGTTGCGGTGAAGTCGGGGGCCGTCGTGGCGGTCGAAGCGATGGAGGGCACAGACCAGGTCATCACGCGAGCGGGCCAGTTGGCCGGTCCCGGCGTCCGGATCCTCAAAGTCGCGAAGCCGGATCAAGACATGCGGTTCGACGTCCCGGTCATCGGCGTCTCGACGATCGCCGCCATGAAAGCCGCGGGCGCGACACTGCTCTCGGTGGACGCGGGCAAGACGCTGATGATCGATGGCGACGCGATTGTCCGCGCCGCTGATGAAGCCGGCATTTCCATTGTCGGCAGATCCCGGCGCCTTGGCTGATCACCACGCCTTTGGCCACGAAGACACGAAACCACGAAGAAGATAAGATTTCTCATTTTCGTGTTTTCGTGTTTTCGTGGTTGCACTTATGACACTGCGCGTCGCCGTCATCGGCGTCGGATATCTCGGCCGTCACCACGCGCGGATTCTATCCACGTTGCCCGGCGCCGAGCTGGCCGCCGTCGTCGACACCAACCGCGCCCGTGCCGACGAGATGGCGGCGGCACACGGGACCCGCTCCTGTGCCGATTATCGCGACGTGATCGGCCAGGTCGATGCGGTCACCATCGCGGCGCCGACCGAGCTGCACGCTAAGATCGCGATCCCGTTCCTGTCGGCCGGCATTCCGGTGCTCGTCGAGAAGCCGATGGCGCGATCGCTCGCCGAGGCTGACGCGATGATCGCCGCGGCGAGAGCGGCAGGCGTCGCGCTCGCCGTGGGACACACCGAACGCTTCAATCCGGCGGTCGCCGCGGCGCGGCGGCTGCTCAGCGATCCCCGCTTCATCGAGGTCCACCGCCTCGGTACCTTTCCTGAACGCAGCCTCGACATCGACGTCGTCTTCGATCTGATGATTCACGATCTCGACGTGGTGCTGTCGCTCGTGCACGCCGAGGCCGAATCCGTCGAGGCGGTCGGCGTGCCCGTCTTGACCGGGCGCGTCGATATCGCCAACGCGCGTGTGCGGTTTGCCAACGGCTGCATTGCGAACCTCACGGCGAGCCGCATCAGCCGCGACCGCGTGCGCAAGATCCGCTTCTTTCAGCCGGCGGCGTATCTCTCCATCGATTACGCGGCGCAGAAAGTGGAGGTGTGGCGCCTCGTCAAGACCGATGGCGGGCTGCCGCTGATCCACGGTGGCGACGTCGATGTCGTGAACGAAGAGCCGCTGCAACGCGAGCTCGCCGACTTCGTGGGTGCGGTGCACGCCCATCGGCCGCCCGCCGTCACGGGCGAGGACGGCCGCCGCGCGCTCGCGCTCGCGCAGCGGATAACCGATAGAATGACCAGCTAAATGCAACCACGAAAACTCTTCGTGCTTTCGTGTTTTCGTGGCCAACGCTGATGTACACGGATCTCAACGACTTTCTCGCGGATCTCGAGAAGCGGCGCCTGCTCGCGCGCATCGACGAGCCGGTGGACCCCAATCTCGAGATCGCGGCGGTCACCGACTGCGCGTGTAAGTCGCCGCAGGGCGGACCCGCGCTGCTGTTCGAGAAACCGGCCGGCTACGACATGCCGGTGGCCAGCAACGTCTTCGGATCGATGGAGCGAATGTGTCTCGCGCTTGGCGTCGCAACGCTGGACGATCTCGCGAAGGAGATCGACGGGCTGCTCACGCCGCAGATGCCGAAGGGCATGCTCGACGCGTTGAAGATGCTGCCGATGGTGAGCCGGCTCGGCGACCTGATGCCGAAGACAGTGAAGGACGCGGCGTGCCAGGAGGTTGTCCTCCGCGACGGCACCCTCGACGAGTTGCCGATCCTGACCTGCTGGCCCGGGGATGGCGGCCGATACATCACGCTGCCACTGGTCTTCACGAAAGACCCCGAAACTGGCATGCGAAACATCGGCACGTACCGCATGCAGGTGTTCGACGGCCGCACGACCGGCATGCACTGGCAGCGGCACAAGGGCGGCGCGCAGCACCACCGCGTCGCCGAGCGGCTGGGGAAGCGGCTCGAGGTGGCGGTCGCCATCGGCCCGGAACCGGTGCTGACGTACTGCGCGACGGCGCCGATGCCCGAAGGCCTCGACGAGCTGTTGCTGGGCGGGTTTCTGTCGCGTCGTCGCATTGAGATGGTCACGTGCATCAGCGTCGACCTTAACGTGCCCGCGAGCGCGCACATCGTGCTCGAGGGATATGTCGAGCCTGGCGCGCGGCGCCGCGAAGGGCCGTTCGGCGACCACACCGGCTTCTATTCACAGCCGGACGAGTACCCGGTGTTTCATCTGACGTGCGTCACCCGGCGCAAGCGGCCGACCTATCTCACGACAATTGTGGGCCGTCCTCCGATGGAGGACTATTATCTCGGGCTCGCGAGCGAGCGGATTTTTCTGCCGATGATTCGCAAGACCGTCCCCGAGATCGTCGACATGCATTTTCCGGCCGAGGGGATCTTCCACAACCTCGTGATCGTCTCGATCGACAAGCGCTATCCCGGACACGCCCGCAAGATCATGAACGCGTTCTGGGGACTTGGTCAGTTGATGTTTTCCAAAACGATCGTGGTCGTCGACAAGGGCGTCAACGTGCACGATCTCAGCGAGGTCGCGTGGATTGTCGGCACGCACATGGATCCCGTGCGCGACGTGCAGATGACGCGCGGTCCGGTCGACGACCTCGATGACGCGGCGGAGCTGCCGGCCTACGGCGGAAAGATGGGGATCGACGCGACGCGAAAGTGGGCGTCTGAGGGTTACACGCGGTCCTGGCCGGCGCGCATCGCGACAACGGAAGCCGTCGGACGGAAAGCAGCCGAAATCTGGAAGCGAATTCCGAGACATCTTCTAGGAGCCCCTCCGAGTAATGGCGAAACGGGCTCCTAGTAGGCGCGCTGCGCGCGCGTCCGTTCCAAATCATTGGCTTTTTCGCCGGCGAAGCCGGCCTACTAGGAGCGTGTTCCGGTTCCTCAGACACGCTCCTAGGGCCCGAGTCGTGACTGGCATGAGGTGACGTATGGCTCGCACACTCGCGGCAAACTCTTTCCTGCAGCGGCTCATCGGTGCCGCAGCGCTGGACTCGGCCATCTACGAAGAAGTCGAAGCCGACCGGAGCGCGACCGGCCAGGCGCTGACGGTTGTGGTCCTCTCGAGTCTCGCCGCCGGTGTCGGCTCCCGTGGGCTTGGCGGCACGACGCTGTCGAACGCGGCATTCTGGGGCATCGTGGCGCTCATGGCGTGGGCGGCGTGGGCGTTGCTCACGCTGCAAATCGGCGGTCGGATCCTGCCGGAACCGGACACGAGCGTCGACGTTGGAGAACTGCTGCGCACGACCGGCTTTGCAGCCGCGCCCGGCATCCTGCGCGTGTTCGGCATCCTGCCCGGCGTGACGATTCCGGTGTTCCTCATCTCGGCGGTATGGATGCTGGCGGCAATGGTCGTCGCGGTGCGTCAGGCACTCGACTACCGCAGCACCGGAAGGGCGATCGCGGTCTGCATCCTCGGATGGGCCTTGGCGATCGCCTTCGCCATCGGCCTGGGTCTGTTCTTCAGTCCCGCAGTGTCCTGATGAGATCGAAGGTCGCAACTGATGTTTGGTGACAGTGCGCTGGCATTTCGGGAGTTTGCCTTGGGCGAACCGCTACCGCTCGCCACGATCCAGCAGGCCATTCTGGAATTTCTGCGAAAGCGGACGGACGCGGTGGTGTTTGGAGCCCAGGCTGTCAACGCGTACGTCGACGAGCCGCGGATGACGCAGGATATCGATCTCCTGTCGGTTCGGGCTGGAGATCTTGCCAACGAGCTTCGCGACTACCTGGTGGGGCGCTTTCACGTCGCGGTCCGGGTCCGAACGGTCGGGCGGGACGCGTACCGCCTGTTTCAGGTGCGCAAGCCGAAGCACCGACACCTGGCCGACGTGCGGCATGTCACCGAGCTTCCGCGTTCACGAACGATCGCCGGCGTCCTCGTATTGGAGCCGGCCGAGCTCATCGCGGCGAAAGTCATTGCTTACCAGAAGCGCCGCGGACAGCCGAAATCGGGCACCGACTGGCGTGACGTGGCGTCGCTGCTGCTCAAGTTTCCCGAGCTAAAGACCAAGACCGGCCCCGTGCTCGGTGCCTTGAACGCGCGAGAAGCGGATAGTGCGGCGCTGGCCGTCTGGAGAGCCCTCGTCGTGGAAGAAATCGTGCCCGAAGACGACGAGGAAGGATTCTAGATGACGGCGCTTCATGGTTCGGCGGATCGTCCGATCGCCGCCAGAGGGGTCGAGATTGATGCCGGAAAATGTGAAAGACGCGGTGCGCAAGTCCACGACGTGGCACCGAAACACGTCAGCAGATGAGCAACTGAAGACGCAGCAGTGGCAAGCGGAGTCGAATGGAAGCTCTTGATCTGAAGTGAGACAAGGCCGCCTTCAGCCAGGGGGGATCCGCATCTCGATCCGAATGACGACGCGGCGTTCGAGGAATTCGAGCGGCTCCTGGCGGAACCGGACCCGAGCGTCGACGTTGGAGAACTGCTGCGCACGACCGGCTTCGCAGCCGCGCCCGGCGCTGGACTTGTTGGGAATCGAGACTCACGTCGTCTCATTGCTGGCCCCGGCGGGGTTATCCTCTTTCCTCCGCTCCATCTCCACAAACACTCCATGCGTATACGGGGGGTCCCAGTCATTGGTCGTCTGCGCCAGGTCGAACCACAGATCCCACGCCCGATTGAGCTCATCTTCGGTGAGCTCACTGAGGTTCAGATCGTCTTCGCTCAGCATCGACATGCTCATTCCTCCATCGGTCGTTCGGGGAGCATGGCCTCTGCTAGCCGGCACGCCTCCTCGTGGGCGCGAGCCAGGGGAAGCCTATTGAAACCGATGCGACGGAACTCCGCCAGATACGGCCCCGCGGCTCGCTCATACACGGCGAGCCGCTTCTGATCAGCCTGCTGCATCTCGTCGATCTCTCCCGCCAACGCCGCGACGACGGCGGATCGACCTTCGCCGTTCAGAGCCGCGCGCACGCTGGGCCGGGACGATGCGCCGCCCGCCGAGGCGGTAAGCTTCAGAATCCGATCGACATCCGTCGTCCACGCGATTTCTTCGTTCGGTGGCAGCTGGCGGGCCACTTCGCCGATGACGGCGTAGTCCTTCGCGCGCCCGGTTTGCTTGAGACGAATCAGCGCTTCGCGACCGACCACCAGAAGATCCTCGCCGGGGGCCTTCTGAAACATCGCCTGAATCGCCGACGGCGAAATTCGCGGGGGACGAGAGACGAAGTCACAGCGAAGGCGACGCTCGGCGGCGTCGAAGAACTCGAAGTGGCTCGACCATCCACCGCGCAGCCAGCGCACGTCGAGCGGCGCTCCTGGCCGGTATCGTACGGACCGCTCCGAGAGCACCGACAGCACGCGGCTGCATGCCTCCGGCGTGTCGCGCACGATCCAGTCACCGTCCTTGCTCATGATCGCGAGTCGGTAGTACACGACGGCTTGACCGGAAGACAGGACAGCCACCGGCCCGAGCCGATTGAATTCGCGCGTCAGCTCGAAATAGACATTCGTCACGTTCCCCGAGTATAGAGCCAGCGGTGAAGAAATCGCCGTGGTCGTCAGACGCGAATTTTTCTTGTCAGCCGGATCGAGGTCGTGGCGTCAATGATCAATAACCGGCGAACCTCGTTGTAAGATCAGAGCTTGTGACCGTCCTTCCCAACCTAACGTCTCGTCTCGCACACGGCCGGCGTCTCACCGGTGATGAGGTCGCCTCGCTCGCCGCGACCCACGACATCGTCAGCCTCGGCATGATGGCCGACGAAGTTCGCCGGCGCCATCACGGGACGCGCACGACATTTCTGCGTGTCGCCGACGTCGCGGCCATGGGCGGCGTGCCGTCGTGGCCGGCCGCGGCAGGTGAAATCCGGATCGTCGGCGCGCCGCCCTGTCGCAAGGCCGCCGTGGATCGCGTTCGCGAAGTGTCGGCGCTCGCCAACGGCACGCCGGTCACGGGCTTCTCGCTCGCGGACCTCGAACGGCTGGCGGCCGGCGAGGGGCTGCCGCTGCGCGCGCTGCTCGAGGAGCTGCGCGCGGCCGGACTCGAGCTTGTCGCCGAGGGGCCGTTCGACCTGCTCCAGGACGCGCGGCGATCGGTCGAGGAAGTGAACATCGCCGGGCTCGCCCTGGCCCGGCTGACGATTCATCAGCTGTCCTCGCCGGATGTCGCGTCGCTGTTCGAGCGCGTCGCTGAGTTGCAGCGGCGTGTCGCGGTCATTCGCGCGTTCGCGCCGCTGCCACGCACGGTGAATCCCACCGTTCCCACCACGGGCTTCGACGATGTGAAACGCGTCGCGTTGGCGCGGCTGATTGTCGACAACGTACCTTCCATTCAAGTCGACTGGTCGCTCTACGGTCCCAAGCTGGCGCAGGTCGCGCTCACGGTCGGCGCTGATGACGTCGACGGCGTATCGTCCGAAGGGGACACAGGCGAAGGCCGCCGCCGCGCGCCGCTGGAGGAGATCCGCCGCAACATTCGCGCCGCGGGCCAGGAGCCGGTCGAGCGCAACGGGCGGTTCGAGACGGTCGGCGACGGTCCGGCTAAAGCCGGACCCCATGTACCGGGCGCATGACGCGCGTCCGCCTCGGCGCGGTCAGCTACCTGAACGCGCGGCCTCTCGTCGTCGGACTCGACCGTCATCCCCGCTTCGATTTGCGGTTCGACATCCCATCGCGGTGCGCCGCGTTGTTGCATGAAGGGTCGATTGACGCCGGACTGATTCCGTCAATTGAGTACTTGCGGCCTTCAGAGGGACAGACGCGCTACCGGATCGTTCCGACTGTCGCCATCGCGTCGCGGGGTCCCGTCGCCTCCGTCGCGCTCTTTACGAAACGGCCGGTTGCCGACGTGCGATCGATCGCGTTGGACACCAGTTCCCGCACGTCCGTGGCGCTGACCCGCGTGCTCTGCGCCCGCGCGTTCCGGATCGATCCATCACTCGAAGCGAGTGGTCCGGACTTGCCGGCGATGCTCGACCGATGCGACGCAGCACTCCTCATCGGGGACAGCGCGCTGCTGTCCGAGGGACCCAAGGACGTCGAGAAGATCGATTTGGGCGACAGATGGACGAAACTCACCGGTCTGCCGTTCGTGTACGCGTTCTGGGCTGGGCGGGCGGATGCCTTGACGGGTGCGGACATTCGCATCCTCCAGGAAGCCAGAGACGCCGGGGTCGCGAAACCCGAGCACGTGGCGGGCCAGTACTTTAGTGATCCCGCGCTGCAGGCGATTGGGGCGAGATATCTTCAGGATAATATCAAGTACGATCTGGGCGACCCGGAGCGGGCCGGTCTGGAGACGTTCTACCGGTATGCGGCGGAGCTCGGCCTGGTGTCCGACGCAGGCGAGCTGCGGTTTTTCTGATGACGATCGACGGCATCGCTGACAAAGTTCGCGCCGGCGGGCGGCTCGCCCCCGCCGAGGCGCTCGCGCTGTATCGCGACGCCCCCACGCCGCTCCTTGGCCGGCTTGCCGGCAGCGTCCGCGCCCGCAAGCACCGCGAAGGCGTCGTGACGTACATCATCGACCGCAACGTCAACTACACGAACGTGTGCGTGGCGAAATGTAATTTTTGTGCGTTCTACCGTCCCGTAGGGTCGCCGGACGGCTACGTGCTCGGTTTCGACGAGCTCTTTCGAAAGATCGACGAGACGATTGCCGTCGGCGGTGCTCAGCTGTTGCTGCAGGGCGGTCACAATCCGGACTTGCCGCTCTCGTGGTACGAGGACCTCTTCCGCGCCGTCAAAGATCGCTATCCGGCGTTCAAGCTTCACGCGTTATCGCCTCCTGAAATCATCCATCTCTCTCGACTGTCGCACCTGTCTGTGCCAGAGGTCATCGAGCGGCTGATCGCGGCCGGCCTCGACAGCGTCCCCGGCGGCGGTGCCGAGATCCTCGTGGATCGCGTGCGGAAGCTGCTGCACTGTTACGGCAAGGCGACCGCCGGCGAGTGGCTGGACGTCATGCGCCATGCGCATCGAGCGGGCCTCCGGACGACCGCGACGATGATGTTCGGGACGGTGGAGACGGATGCAGAACGTCTGGAGCACTTGCTGAGGCTTCGCGATCTGCAGGATGAGACCGGCGGATTCACCGCGTTCATCGCCTGGAGTTATCAGCCGGAACACACGGAGCTGGCGGGCAGTGAAGCGACCGGCATCGACTACCTGCGGACGCTGGCGGCCGCACGCATCGTCTTGGACAACGTCGACAACCTGCAGGCGTCGTGGGTGACACAGGGCGGCAAAGTCGGGCAATTGAGCCTGGCGTACGGCGCCAACGACATGGGCAGCGTGATGATCGAGGAAAACGTCGTCCGCGCGGCCGGCGCCAGTTACTGCATGGACGAGGTCGAAATCGTCAGGAACATCGAGGACGCCGGGTTCGTCGCCAAGCGCCGGAACATGCACTACGAGATTCTTGGCGATCCGACGTTCCGGCAGCGTGACGTCCCGCGCATGCTCGAGCTCGGGACGGCGCGGGCGGACGGCGACGTCAGCGTGCCGCAGGAGCTCGTGAACTATTCAGCCCGCAGCAGAGCCGGGAAGAACCTGAGATTGCAGGACGGTCGGACTGCAGGGTTGCAGGAAGGGAAGTAAGAAGGAACAGGCCATCCTGCAATTCTGCAATCCTGCAATTCGAATGACCCGGTACCACGCATCCTGGATCCTCCCGATTAGCGGCCCTCCGATCAGGGACGGATGGGTGGTCATCGATCGCGAGCGCATCGTCGCGTACGGATCGGATGGTCGCCGTGCGCCAGGCCCTCAAGAAGAGCGCGAAATCGATCTGGGCCGCGTGGCGATCATGCCGGGCCTCGTCAACGCCCACACGCATCTCGAGCTTTCATATCTGCGCGGAGACGTGCCCGCCGGATCCTCCTTTGTCGCATGGGTTCGTGCGGTCATGGCGGCGCGACGCCAATACCCCGATCCACGGGCGCCGGCGATTCTCGACTCCGTCGACCGCGGCATCGCCGAGGCGCTTCGCTGTGGAACCGCGATCGTGGGCGACATCAGCAACACGCTCGTGACCTTCGGTCCGCTCGTCAGCAGTCCGCTGGCCGCGGTCGTGTTTTGCGAGTTGATTGGATTTCACGCGCCCGATCCGACGGCGCTCGTGGCTCGAGCCAGTCTGCAGATCGAGTCGTTGCCGTCGACCCACCGCGTGCGCGCGACGCTCGCCGCTCACGCGGCGTATTCAGTGGCGCCGCTGGTGCTGCGTGCCATCCGGGAGACGCTGGATCGCGATCCGTTTGCGACCACCAGCATTCATCTGGCCGAATCGGTGGACGAAGTCGAGTTCATCCGCACGGCGGGCGGACCGTTTCGCGATCTGCTCGAAGCTCTCGGCGTCTGGGATCCGGGTTGGGTCGCGCCCGGTGTCAGTCCCGTTCAATACCTGGCTGACTGCGGTTTTCTGAGCGGACGTGTGTTGGCGGTTCACGGCGTACAGATGACGCCCGTCGATCTCACGCGGCTCGCGGCGCGTGGGACGACGCTGGTCACCTGCCCACGCAGCAACGAGCGGACCGGAGCAGGCAAGCCGCCGATCGAGGCGTTCTACGCAGCCGGCGTCCGCGTGGCGGTCGGCACGGACAGCCTGGCCAGCACGCCCGACCTCAATCTGTTCGCTGAATTGGCGGCTATGCGCCGGCTCGCGCCCGCTGTGCCCCCATCGGCGTTGATCGAGAGCGCGACCTTGCAAGGCGCGCGCGCGCTGGGCTTCGACGGCGAGTACGGCACGATGGAGCCCGGCCGGCGCGCACGTCTGCTGGCCGTCGACGTTCCGCCTGGCGCCGGCGATGTGGAAGAATATCTGGTGTCGGGGATTCAGCCGGAGCAGATACGGTGGATTGAGTAGAGGAAATGCAAAATGCAAAATGCGAATTGCTAATCTATTTGAGCAATTGCCTCAATTACCCAATAAATGTGCATTTAGCATTCAGCACTTAGCAATGTTCAGACGTCTGTCCGTCTATCTGTCGTTCGTGCGCTTTTCGCACTCCGTCTTCGCGCTGCCGTTCGCGTTGGCCGGAGCATTGCTCGCCGCGCGGCATGTGCGGATCGCGCCGTCGTCCGTCGTATGGGTGTTGATCGCGATGGTCGCGGCGCGGAGCGCGGCGATGGGGTTCAATCGCGTGGTCGACGCGAAGATGGACGCGATGAATCCGAGAACAGCGAATCGCGAGCTGCCGCGGGGTGCGATGACGCGCCGGCAGGCGACGACGGTCGTGAGCCTCGCGTCCATGGTATTCATCTACGCGGCGTGGCGTTTGAACCCCATCTGTTTCCTTCTGTCGCCGATCGCCCTTGCGATCGTGTTCTGGTACTCGCTGGCGAAGCGTTACACCACGTGGACCCAGCTGTTCCTGGGACTGGCGATGGCGGTGGCGCCGGTCGGCGGATGGTTGGCGGTTGGCGGTCGCGGCGGTTGGGAGCCGTGGCTGCTCGCGCTGGCCATCGGGACATGGGTCGGCGGCTTCGACGTCCTGTATGCGTGCCAGGATCTCGAGTTCGATCGCGCCCACGGCCTGCGCTCGATCCCGGTCCGCTACGGCGTGGCGACGTCGCTGATCGTGTCTCGCGCGATGCACGCGATCACCATCGTCTGCCTGCTGTCGTTGTCCTGGGTGATTCCGCTGCCGCGCGCGTATCAGCTCGGCGTCGCTGTCGTGGCGGCCCTGCTGTTCTACGAACAGTCTCTCGTGCGCGCCGACGATCTCTCGCAGGTCAAGCGCGCCTTTGATCTGAACGGGTACGTCGGCATCCTCTATCTGCTCGTGCTCGCCGCCTCTATTTATGCCGGGTGAACGAGGACCTTCGATCGCGCTGGCCATCACCGGCGCAAGCGGCGCGATCTACGCGACGCGCACGCTCGCCGCGTTGCTGTCGCGCGGCGTCCACGTCGAGGTCGTCATCTCCGATTACGGCCGGCGGCTGTTGCGCGACGAGCTGGGCGATCAGGCCGCGGTCGAAAACCTCACGCCGTACCTGTCGGCGAAGTACGGCTCCGATGTCGGCCGGGGGAGAATCACGCTTCACAGCAACCGCGATCTGGGCGCGACCCTCGCGAGCGGAAGCCATGGCTGCAGCGGCATGGTCATCGTGCCGTGCTCGATGAAGACGCTGGCCGGCGTCGCTCATGGACTGTCGCGCAGCCTCGTCGAGCGCGCGGCCGATGTCATGTTGAAAGAACGCCGCCGACTCGTGATCGTCCCGCGAGAAACACCGATGAGCCTCCCGCAGCTTCGCAACATGGTGCTCTGTGCGGAGGCCGGCGCGATGATTCTTCCGGCGATGCCCGCGTTCTACCAGCAGCCGAAAACGCTCGACGATCTCGCCGACTTCATGGCCGGCAAAATCCTCAGCGCGCTCGGCTTCGACCACGATCTGTGCGCGCCGTGGACGGGTCGCGTTGCTGGGTCTTAGACACTCTCAGAGTGCATTGCGAAATTAGCCGTGGCGGGTCCTGTCCGCGAACAGCCCCACCGCGTGCTCGGCGAAAAGCGCCTGTCACGGTCGACGCCTCCGCGCCCGGCGGGGCGCCCCGTTCGCGGCCACCCGCATAAGGCTAATTTCGCAATGTGATCGACGTCCGCGATCGGGTCTGTTGCGTTGAACGGGTCCCCATATCAGGCAGATTGCGCTCGTCCTGTGAATCCGTCGAGGGCAGGACATCCAATGGCTCGCGGGTAAAACCCGTCGACGATGGCGGCGCGTTGGCCGTGCTACCATCCGGCGTTCATTGCACATGGCGCCATCGGTGCGGTGAGCGCCTGCCAGTGGTTCGCCGCGAGCGCTTGGCTCCCGTCTGCTCCATAAAGCGTTATGCGGAAATGGATCTGGCACGTAGACATTTGGAATTGCGGGTTGGCGGTCAGAGAGGCGAAGCAAGTGACGGTTGATTCAGAAGCCTCGATACGTGAGGATGCCATACAGCGAAGCCGTTCAGTCACGATCGGCAAGGTGATGGAGCATTTCGTTCCGTATGGAGGACCCATCCCTCTGAGTTGATGCTGCGTGGCATGGCCATCGAGTGCCTTCTCACGGCTCCGCCTAACCCCGCGAAGGATCTGACAGCGCGAGCATGTGACGAGAGAGGGTTCGCGCTGCGGCTCAGCGCGGGTCATCAGGCTGCTCGTCTGACGACGAAAACAGCACGTTGCGAAAGTGGCCTCACGCGGGTGGCCGCGAACGGGGCGCCCCGCCGGGCGCGGAGCCGTGAGCCGTGACGCGTGCATTTCGGCGAGCACCCGGTGGGGCTGTTCGCGGACAGGACCCGCCTCGGTTAATTTCGCAACGCACTTTAAGAACCAAGGACGAGAGACCTCCGTGTCACAACCGGCCATCTCGAAAGCGCCCGATCGCATCGCCGGCATGTTCGACGCGATCGCGAAACACTACGACCTTCTGAACCATGTCCTGAGCGCCGGCATCGACCGCCGGTGGCGGTGGCGCGCGATCGAGGCGCTCTCGTTATCGGGCGTCGAGCGCGTGCTCGATCTGTGCACCGGCACCGCGGACCTCGCGCTGGCCGCGCGAACGGCGACGCCTGGCGCGGCGCGCGTCGTCGGCGTCGATTTCGCCGACGCCATGCTGCGCGTGGGCCGCGGCAAGCTCCTGCACGCGCGGCTGGACGATGCCGTGTCGCTGGTGCGCGGCGACGCGACGCGGATTCCGGTCGCGGATCGAGCGGTGGACGCCGTGACGATCGCGTTCGGCATCAGAAACGTGGAGCGGCCCGCCGCCGCGTGCGAGGAGATTCACCGCGTGCTGCGGCCCGGCGGCAGACTGGCGATCCTCGAGTTTGCGGTCCCGACCGCGCCCGTCCTGCGCGCCGCGTATCTCGCGTACTTCAGATACGTGCTGCCACGGGTCGGCAAGCTGGTCTCCCGTCACGACACCGCGTACGAGTATCTGCCCGCCTCCGTCGACACCTTCGCGTCACCCGGCGAATTTGTAGAACTTCTGCAAGCGAGCCGTTTTGTCGACATTCGCGCCGTCCCTCTGACCTTCGGCATCGTCTATCTTTATACGGCGCGTAGAGGCTAGAGGCTGGAGGCTGG